>CALCTE010000209.1 GCA_937893885.1 uncultured Clostridia bacterium
TGCAAGGTGCTTAATTGTGGTGTAGATGATATTATGGAATTTGTTCCGGAAGATAAGGTGAAAAACGATGACTGATATACAACTCAAAAAACTGAAAGATGACCTTTGGCACTCTGCGGACGTACTTCGTTCAAGTGCGCATTTGGCGGCAAACAAATACGGTCAGCCCATTCTCGGCTTGATATTCCTTCGCTATGCAGATATTCTCTACAAGCAGCACAAGGATGAGATTGAGGCTGAGTTTAAGAAATACGAAGGCACTCGTATGGAGAAGTCCATAAAGGAAATCTCTATTGAAAAATGCGGATTCTATCTTCCCGAGTGTGCTTACTATGATACCATCAATGATGCACCAGATACCGCAGAAAAAGCAAAGCTCGTTAAAGATGCAATGGTGGCAATTGAAGAGTGCAATCCTAAGCTTGATGGTGTACTTCCTAAAGAAGTGTATGCCGGACTTGTTCCCGACGAGGAGCCAGAGTTGCTGTCAAGAATTGTGAAAATTTTCAAAGATATTCCCGAAAATATCAGCATTGATCTTTTCGGTGAGATATACGAATACTTTCTCGGTAACTTCGCGCTTGCCGAAGGCAAAGACGGAGGAACATTCTATACCCCTGCAACGGTTGTTCGCTATATGGTTGAGGTGTTGCAACCAGAAGCGGGAGCAGAAAAGAAGTTCCTCGATCCCGCTTGTGGTTCGGGCGGTATGTTCGTACAGGCGGCAAGATATATGCACAAGCACAATGCAAGCGCATCGGCAATGATGAATTTCCGTTGCTATGGCGTGGAAAAAGAACCCGACACGGTAAAGCTCGCCAAGATGAACTTACTTCTTAACAACGTGCGCGGAGAGATTACCGAAGCCAACTCTTTCTATGCCGATCCTTACAACGCCTTTGAACAGTTCGACTACGTTATGGCAAATCCGCCCTTCAACGTAGATGAGGTCGTTTATGAAAAGGTAAAAGACGATAACCGTTTCAACACCTACGGTGTGCCGAGAAATAAGTCTAAATCTACCAAGAAGGAATCCGACAAGAAAGAAACCGTACCGAACGCAAACTATCTGTGGATCGGATACTTTGCAGCGGCACTGAACGAAAACGGTAAAGCCGCGCTCGTTATGGCAAACTCTGCATCCGATGCGGGCGGTAGCGAGTACGAAATTCGCAAGAAAATGATTGAGGACGGCATCATCAGTCAGATGGTAACGCTTCCGTCAAATATGTTCTCATCGGTTACACTTCCTGCGACGCTGTGGTTCTTTAACAAAGCAAAAGCGGAAACAGAAAAGCGCGATGAGATACTGTTCGTTGATGCGAGAAACGTATTTACGCAGGTTGACAGAGCGCATAGAAAGTTCACCGATGAGCAAATTAAAAATCTCGGTATCATTACCCGTCTTTACGAGGGCGATACCGAGGCATTTGCCGCATTGATTTCGGAATATGAAGCTGAAATGGAAGCTGCTCCCGAGTCTGCCGAGGACAAGGATACCAAAACGAAAGCGTATTGGAGGGAGCAGATGGAATGGCTGACAAGCCGTTTTCCCGACGGCGTTTACCGCGACGTAGTAGGTTTTTGTAAGGTTGCGAAAATTGAGGGTGAGGACGGAATTAAGGATCAGGACTTCTCTCTCAATCCCGGACGTTACGTTGGCGTTGTTATTGAAGATGACGGAATGACCACTGAAGAGTTCAAGGCTGAAATGCTGTCGCTGAATGCGGAGCTTGCGAAGCTTAATGATGAAGCACACAAGTTGGAAGAAAAGATAGCCTTCAATTTACAGGAGTTGTTTAGCAAATAATGTTTGACGTTTTTTCCACAAGAGAAGTTGCATCGATAATTTACTTGATTCTATTCTTTGCATTTCTCATTATACGATCGAAAAATATTACACTTCTGACAAACCTTATAAAATCGGCGTTCAATAAAGTCTTTATTATACCGATATTATGCTTACTGGCATATGCCGGACTTATTATATATGGGTTGCAATTGATTCCCGTGTGGGATTGGATCCTTGTTAAGGATATTGTCATTTGGGTGTTGTTTGTTGCTACACCGATTTGTTTTAAGGCTGCAACAAACAGAAAAAAGAGCCAATATCCTTTCAAACGTATGGTAATAGATAATTTTGTTTGGTCGGCTATCCTTGAATTCTTTATCGGTGCGTTTACATTTTCTTTCGGCGCTGAAATGATCATTGTTCCTGCGTTTTCATTACTTGTTCTTTTGCAGAACCACGATCGAGATAATGAGCAGTATAAGAATGTTAATAAGCTCCTTGAAGGAATATCGGTGATTACCGGTTTAATACTTTTGGGTTTCACGATTGATAAGGCAGTTAAAGTAATTGCGCAAGACGGTATAGTGGATGTTTTGGTTTCCTTTAGCATTCCTATCATCTTTTCTGTCGCATTCTTGCCGATTGTATATTTTCTGGCGGTTAAGGGACAATATCATGATTTGTTCGTTTTGGTACGCATCCGAAATAAAGATGGAGAAAAAACGCTTTCCTTGAAAAAGAAAAAGATATTTAAAGTATGTGGCTTGTCTTATAAGAAATTACTGAAATTCAGAAAAGTATATACCACCGAATACATAGGAAAAGTTTGTTTTGGTAACGATGATGACACTTTTCTCTCTTTTGTGGAAAGCTTTAAAAAGAGGTAAAAAATGAGTGAATGGACTACACAAAGATTAGAGGAAATAATACAGGTAAACCCTACGGTTAAACTGACCAAAGGCGAAGTGTATCCTTTTATAGATATAGATAAGGTCTCTCCTTCGCTTCGTTCTGTAACGAATGAGGAAGAAAAGGTTTACGATGGTCAGAGCTGTAGCAAATTTTGTAACGGTGATACAGTATTTTCTCGTATCACCCCTTGCCTTGAAAACAGGAAAATTGCTAAGGTTTCTATTGATGGACAAGCCGCCTTTGGCTCTACCGAGTTTTATATATTTAGAGCTAAGCAAGGTAAATCGGACGAGGCTTTCGTATACTATCTGACGTCAAGTGATGCGGTTGTGCTTCCTGCAATTAACAGTATGTCGGGAGCAAGCGGACGCCAAAGAGCCGATAAACGTTTTATTGAAAGAACCAAGCTTAATGTCCCCGATCTTCCAACGCAAAAGCGAATTGCGGAAATTCTTTCTGCCTATGACGATCTGATTGAGAACAACAATTGCAGAATTGCTCTTTTGGAGAAAGCGGCGCAGGAACTTTACAAGGAGTGGTTTGTCCGCTTCCGTTTCCCCGGCTACGAAAACGCCAAGTTGGAAAATGGTTTGCCCGAGGGGTGGAAAATCGCAAAATTAGGTACACTCTGCAAGGTGATTACAGGGAAAAAAGATGCAAATGAAGCAACAGGACAGGGAATATATCCATTTTTCACTTGCGCAAGGGAAACAACCCTTTTTACCGATGAGTATATCTTAGATACAAATGTAATTTTGATTTCTGGAAATGGCTCTTATACTGGCTTAGTAAAAAAGCATTCTGGAAAGTTTGATTTGTATCAAAGAACATATGCTTTGTATGATTTTCAAAACATCGAGTGGCTTTACTTGTATTGGACAATGAAAATTGATTTTGAACGCGAGTTTATGGGGGGATCGCGCGGAAGTGCAATCCCGTATATAACACGCCCTAATATAGAAAAATTCAAAATTATTGTTCCACCTCGGGATATAATGAAAAAAGCTCAGCAGACGTTTGAGCAAATACACAATGAGTGTTTGTATTTGGAGCGGCAAAACAAAAACCTCGTGAAACAGCGCGACTTGCTCTTGCCGCGCCTTATGAGTGGCAAATTGGAGGTGTGAAAATGGATTCAATCAAGATAAAATTTCCGAACAACGAAGAGGTTGAATTGGAACTTGGAAAACCTGTTGTTTTGTTGGGAGCAAATGGTGCAGGAAAAACACGTTTTGGGGTAAAAGTAGAGGAAATAAATGATCCGGAATTTAGTGTGCAAAGTCGTGCCGGTCAAGTTCATATACATAGAATTTCTGCTCAAAAATCACTCTCAATCGACGATAGTATAACAATTTTTGACAACGAAAGTTCGTTAAATAATTTGTTTGTTGGAGATGCTTCTCCTAATGCTAAAAAGATACACTACAGATTTAATTCCGAACCTGCAACATATTTACTTCAAGATTACAACAGAGCTCTGTCATTGCTGTTTTCTGAATCAAACAAAGAATTGCAAAAGGCACACGAAGATGATATGCTTGCAATTGAGGAAAACCGTCCTCGCCCTATTCCTACTAAAACTGTTGTTGAAAAAGCTACGGAAATATGGAACGAACTATTGCCGCACCGAAAAGTTGATTTGTCAGGGAATGGCGTTCATATAAATTATGATGATAACAGATATCACGGAAAGGAAATGAGTGATGGCGAACGAGTTATGCTCTATATGATTTGTCAAGCACTTGTTCTACGTTCAAACAGCTTGATGATTATTGACGAACCGGAACTGCATATTCATAAGGCAATTGTGGACAAGCTTTGGACTCGATTGGAGATTGAAAGACCCGATTGTGTGTTTATGTACATAACGCACGACTTGGATTTTGCTTTATCGAGAGTGAGCGCAAAAACGTTGTGGATCAAGAGTTACAACGGTACGTCTTGGGAATATGAATTTATTGATGCGAATGATTTCAGCGAATTGCCGAGCAATTTGCTTTACGAAATCATAGGAACTCGTCAAAAAATACTATTTGTAGAAGGTGATAGGAACAGTTACGATCATCAACTGTATCAAGAAATCTACAAAGACAAGGGGTATCACGTAATTCCTTGTGGTGGATGCCACGAGGTAGTACGCCTCGTGAAATCTAAAGAAAAATATGAGAGGCTTGGCTCTATTGATGTAGTTGGGCTTATTGATCGCGATTTTAGAACAGAACACGAAATAGCATCATTAAGAGGTGACGGAATATATTTTCTTGATGTTGCCGAAGTGGAAAATCTTTTTATCGTTCCAGAAGTCTTAGACATAATGGAAAGACAACTTGGTTGTAACGAAGGAACGGCAGAAGCGGCAAAATCGTTTATTATTCAGCTGTTTTCTCAAATTAAAGAATCTCAAATCAATTTGGCGTTACATCAAGAATTATATTATAGACTTTCAACATTTGATCTTGAAAAAGCCAAACTAACTCCCGAGCAAATAAAAGAGAAAATTGATGAAGCATTTTCTAAAGAAAAAATAGAAGCTTTCCTTTTGGATAAAAGAGAAATTTTTGATGCTGCAAATGATATTAAGGAAATTCTTAAGGTGTTTAATCTTAAGGAAATGTCTCAAAAGGTAGGTCCTAAATTCGATCTTAACAAGAGTAGTTACCGCGAGAAAGTCTTGAATCTTGTACGTAGAAAAGATGGCAATATCAGAGATGAAATCATTTCTGCAATTAAGACTTATACTCCGGAACTGCCCTAAAATTCGATAAAATAGGAGGATTCTAATGTCAAGATTTATATACGAAGACGACATAGAAAAAGCGTTACTCGACAAGTTAGCTGCCGAGCCGTTTTGCTATGACGTCATCACTTGTGATCCTTCGACATCATCAAAAGAGAATATAAATGACGGAACGGGACGCGTAAGCAAAAAGCAATGCGTTCTGCCTTCTGTGCTGCGTTCCGCGCTGATTCGTATCAATCCCACCATACCTGCCGAGGTAATCGACGGAATCGTAAAGGATTTGTGCCGCGATTTTACGGGCGGGGATCTGAAGGCGGTCAACTACAAGCTCTATCAGCAGATCCGCAACTACATAAAGGTGTCGGTAAGGCGCAATGGTAAGCAGGACTTTGATTTTGTCAAGCTGATTGATTTTGACACTCCCGAAAACAATACCTTTACCGCCGTTTCGCAAATGTGGATCGAGGGGCGTTTTAATTGGCGTCGTCCTGACGTTATCATCTTTGTCAACGGACTTCCGCTTGTGTTTGTAGAGCTTAAGAACAGCGACGTTAAGGTGGAAGAAGCCTATAATCGCAATCTGAAAAGCTACCTCAAGGACGTTCCCAATCTCTTTGCTTTCAATCAGATCTGCGTTCTTTCCAACGGACTTGAAACAAGGCTTGGTGCGTTTTCTGCTACCTATGACTATTTCTTTGAATGGCTGAAAGCAAGCGAGGATGAGATAATTGACCGCAAGGCAATCTCCGAGGACGGAGTTTCGCTTTCCTATTTTGCAGACGGTCTGTTGCCTAAGCCCAATCTGATCGACTATATTGAGAACTTCATACTGTTTGAGAATCAATCGATTAAGATTATCGCAAAGAACCACCAATATCTCGGTGTTAATAATCTGATTGAGTCGGTCAAGGATCGCAAGGCACTCGCAGGCAAGCTCGGCGTATTTTGGCATACGCAAGGAAGCGGAAAATCCTATTCAATGGTTATGTTTACCCGCAAGGTAAAGCGTAAGATTGAGGGGAACTTTACTTTCCTTATCATTACTGACCGCGACGATCTCGACACGCAAATTCATAAAAACTTTGTTCGTACTGAGGTTATCGGTGACAAGGAAGAATGTCAACCCAAGAACGGTGCGCAGCTTCGTGAATATCTGCAAACCAACAAATCGTTTATCTTTACGCTGATTCATAAATTCAATTACGATAAAACAAAGAAGTATCCCGTGCTCTCCGAGAGGGATGATATCATCGTATTGGTTGACGAGGCACACCGTACGCAGTATAAGAGTCTCGCGGAAAATATGCGAACCGCGCTCCCCAACGCCAATTATATTGCCTTTACGGGAACGCCCTTGCTTGGTTCTAAGCGTTTGACAAACCAATGGTTTGGTAATTACGTTTCGGAATACAACTTTGCACAATCGGTCGAGGACGGCTCTACCGTGCCGCTGTTTTATAGCCGCAGAGTGCCTGAGGTTTGGCTTGAAAACGATTTTCTTGACGACGATGTGCTTGATATTATCGAGGATGAAAATCTCAACGAAGCCGAAACGAAGCTCCTTGAAAATTCCTCGTCGAGAATCCTTGAGGTTATCAAGCGTGATGACCGACTTGATAAAATTGCAAGAGATATCGTGCATCACCTGCCTCGTCGTGGTTTCCGTGGCAAAGCAATGGTAGTATCGGTGGATAAATACACAGCCGTGAAGATGTATGATAAGGTTCAGCACTATTGGAGTGAGGAAAAGAAAAAGCTTGTTGCCGAGAGAAACAAAGCCGCCACAAAAGAGGAACGAGATCAGATTTCCGCGATGATCGACTATATGAACAGGATGGAGATGGCGGTTATCGTTTCCGAAGAAGCGGACGAGAATCAAAAGTTCGCGGCGCAAGGGCTTGATATTTCTTCTCACCGTGCTAAAATGAACGAGATCACACCTGAAGGCAAGGATATTGAGGATCGTTTCAAAGACCCGACTGATCCGCTTCAGCTTGTGTTTGTATGTGCAATGTGGCTGACGGGATTTGACGTAAAGAGCCTTTCGTCGGTTTATCTCGATAAGCCTATGAAGGGGCATACCTTGATGCAGGCGATCGCACGCGCAAACCGTGTATTCCCAACGAAAACTTGCGGTATTATCGTTGATTATGTTAACGTGTTCAAGTATATGAAAAAGGCTCTTTCTGACTATGCTTCGGGCGATGATGACACTGAATTTCCGGCTAAAGACATCGATCAGTTGACTGTTAACATTGATTCCTGCATCGACGAAACGGATGCTTTCTTGAAGGAAATGGGCATTGATCTTGATAAGATTATTGCCGAGGCTTCTACCTTTGATAAGCTTGACGAGTTACGTGCAGCGTATAATAAAATTATCGCTACCGACGATGCAAAGGATCGTTTTAAGGTCTTGGCAAACACAACGATTAATCTATATGAAGCTGCAAAACCCGAGATATTTGAGCAGAGCTGGGCAAATGAAAAGTTCTCGCCTATATCTTATTTGCACGGTCTTTTCTACAATTACATTGACGATGAAAAGATCAATCGTGCACGACTTCGTATGGCGCAGGTGCTTGACACAAGCATTTCTTCCAACGTAAACGTAGACGCTGATTCCGAGTATGTGATTCACGGCTCAAAGGTTATCGACCTTTCAAAAATCGACGTTGACGAACTTCGTTTGGAAATTAAAAAGACTCCATATAAGGCAATTGAAATCGACGATTTGAAAAAATATTTGGAAGAAGCTCTCCAAAAGATGATTAACAAGAATTGTACTCGTGTTAAGTTCTCCGAGCGTTTCAAGGGTATCGTTGATAGATACAACGCCGGAGGATCGGAGAATGAGGATTACTACGAGCAGTTAATCAAATTGCTCGAAGAAATGCAAGCCGAGCAGAAGCGTGCAGACACAGAGGGGTTAAGCGAAGAAGAACTTGAGGTTTACGACCTTTTGATTAAGGGCAAAAAGCTTACGAAAGCCGAGGAGCAGAAAGTAAAGCTTGCCGCAAAGAACCTCTACAAGAAGCTCACGGAAGAAAAAGCAACTCTTATGGTGGTGGATTGGTACAAGGACGATCAGCCCACCGAGCGCGTTAAAAACGCAATTAAGGAGTCGCTCAACATCGACCTTCCCGAGTGTTATGACAAGGATTCTTTCAACGCGAAAACCGTTCTTCTCTTGAACCATTTTATTGATATGGCGGTTCAAGGATACGGATGGGGTGGAGCGAGGGCGGAAAGCAAAAAAGGAGATACAAATGGAACAAAAAGGCGTAATTTATATACTTACAAATCCATCGTTTCCGCAGTATGTCAAGATCGGTTATGCGACGGATGTGAAGCAGCGGTTAGACGAACTGAACCGTAGCACAGCGGTACCGTTTGCATTCCGCATATATGCCACATATGAAGTGGATTCTGCGCTTTCTGATAAAAAGTTGCATTCTATCTTGGACAAGCTGAATCCGGAGCTGCGCTCCACGGAAGAAGTGGACGGCAAGCGTCGCATCCGTGAATTTTATGCTATGACACCGGAGGATGCCGTCTCCATTTTGGAAGCTATTGCAGAAATCAATGGTTACCGTCACCGGTTGAAAAAGTGGAAGGCTACGGCAGACGAGCAGCGCGACGAAGCGTTGGCGCAAGAAATCAACGCGCAGCACCAGGAACGCATGGCACCGTTCACATTTTCGGTATGCGGTATCACTGTCGGTGAGCAAATCGAATTTTACTGTAACGGTAACGAGCATACAGGAGAGCTGTGCAAGGTCGTTGATGATAAACACATTAAATACAACGGAGAGACATGGTCTCTTACAGCACTTGCAAAACACCTTACTGGTGTGAAAAGCGCCATCGCTGGCCCAAAATATTTCAAATACAAGGGCGAATGGTTAAATAGTATTAGACACCGATTAGAAGTGTAATAAAAGTGTGATAGGAGGTGAAAATTCGGTGCGTGTGTACAAAAATTACAGACAATGTAATACAGTTACGTTACACAACGGAGACTGTATAGAGTTACTTCGTAGACTTCCCGACGCATCCGTGGATTTGGTAATAACGTCTCCGCCGTATTGTATTGGAAAAGCTTACGAAGACCCTCATAATGACATAAAAACATTTAAAAAGCAGCACACTGATATTTTTGAGGAATTATATCGTGTTGTAAAACCAGGTGGCAGTATCTGTTGGCAGGTGGGCTACCATATATCAGACAAATGCGTAATCCCGTTAGACTGTATAGTTTATGATATATTTACATCTCTCAGCGAGCAACGAAATTATCCGTTGATATTGAGAAATCGTATTATATGGACATTTGGACATGGCTTGAACAGCACAAAACGATTTAGTGGACGGCACGAAACAATACTATGGTTCACAAAAGGAGAACAGACAATGTTTAACCTTGACGATGTCCGCATTCCTCAGAAATATCCGGGTAAGCGCTCATACAGAGGTCCCAATAAAGGGCAACTTAGCGGCAACCCTCTTGGCAAGAATCCCTCGGATGTTTGGGACATACCGAATGTTAAGGCACTTCATGTCGAAAAGACTGAACATCCATGTCAGTTCCCCGTAGCAATTCCACAACGACTGATCAAAGCTCTTACTGCGCCCAATGCGTTGGTTTTAGACCCATTCATGGGATCTGGATCAACGGGTGTAGCTGCGCTGGTAGAAGGAAGGCGCTTTGTTGGTGCAGAGTTAGTAAAATCGTATTACGATATTTCTATAGAAAGACTTACTGAAGCGTATGAAGGTAAAGCTAAGATACGAGAGGACAAACCAGTTGCAGAACCGAATCAAAATTCAGCAGTAGCAAAACTGCCGGATGAATTCCGTGTCGCAAGGGAGGCTCATAATGAGGAAAACTAAAAAAACGAAGAAAGCATCCAAAGTAATAAAGAAAAGCGTTCCCACAGTGGAGCAGTTGGAAAAGAGGGCAAAACGGGCGTTTAAGAACAAAATTGTAAAAACCTTCACAGATTCGGGGTTTGAATATATTCCAACCAATGATCAGGAAATGTATATCGGGCTTCGCAAAGTGGAAGTTGATGCTTTGTTTGTTTATGAAAATATATGGTTAATTTGCGAAGATACAGTTAAGACGACCAACATTCGCGATCACATCAGAACTAAGAACGAGGCATTTGGGCAAATTGTAACAAACATGGCGCTGTTTGTGGATGAATTGGTTAAGATGTTTCCCGATAAAGAAGAATTACTTCGTCGCTATGACGGTAAGCGTATAAAATCATTTGCGCTCTACATATCTAAGGAAGAGGTCGTTTTATCTGATGATGACTATAATCTGTTTTCACAATTGACCTTTGTACAGCCGAAAACGCTTAACTATTTTCAATGGATTACGCAGTGCATTAAACAATCTGCGCGAAATGAAATTTTTCGTTTTCTTGAATTAAAGAATTCAGATATTGGGCAAGTGTCGAGCGCGCGAGAAAGTACGGAAATTACGGCGCCTATTATTTATCCCAAATCTTTCACGGGATTGAAAAACAATGTGCGTATTGTTTCATTCATGATGTCTGCAGAGGATTTGTTAAATACATGTTATGTTTTGCGAAAGGATAATTGGTCGGATTCGATATGGCTATATCAAAGACTCATCGAAAAGAGTAAAATCAAAGGAATACGCTCATTCTTGGAAACCAAGGGGGAGGCATTCTATAACAACATAATTGTAGGCTTGCCTGATCGTGTCCGTTTTTGTGATGAAGAAGGAAATTATAAAACCATAGATGAAATTGGCGATCTGGAAGGAAATTGCACTTTAACATTTCCGAAAGAAATGAACAGTATATGTGTCATTGATGGTCAGCACCGTATTTTTGCGCATTATGAAAGCGGAGTTGATTCTAAGCAGGAGCGTACCATTGCAGAACTCAGAAAACAGCTCCATCTTCTCGTAACAGGGTTGGTATTTCCGCCAGAAATGAGCGCTGAGGAGCGAGCGCGCATTCAAAGCGAAATCTTTGTGGATATTAACTCTAATGCTAAGCTGGTGCCGCAAAATGTATTGCTTCAAATTAAGCGCATACAAAACCCGATTGCTGATGAAAGCATTGCTCAATTTGTGATCGAAAAGCTTAACAAGCAAGGTGCATTCCAAAATCTATTGCAAATATCCACCCTTGATAATGGTAAAATCAAAACTGCATCAATTGTTCGTTTCGCTTTGAGATATTTAGTTACAGTCACACCTGCCGAAGGAAAACAAAGCTTGTTTACATATTGGGGCGGTGATAGAGATGCGCTCCTGGCAATGAAAAACGATGCGGTAGAAGACTATGTTAAATACTGCGATGCTACGCTGCGTAATTATTTTGGTGCGATTAAAAAGAACCTTCGTACACAGTGGGAGGACGAAAGTTCCAAATTATTATCCGTTATTGCTATTAACGGTTTTATTATCGCATTAACCAGACAATTAAGTGTCAACGGGGTTCGGGATTTCGATTTTTACGATAAGATATTCAATGGCTGGAATTTTGATTTTTCGAAAGAAAACTTTCCATATACATCCAGCCAATACAGAAAGTTTTCAACACGTATATTACAGGAAGCCTTTAAGATTACTAATGATGTGATAGATACCATATAATCTGAATTCAATAATTAATTCGAAAAATATGTTCTACACTTACTGGTATAACATTTAATCCTAAGGTTGTCTTTATATACTTTAAAAAGCACTCGAACAATGTTTTATGATGAGCAGTTTTGCTGTTCACTTCTAAATTTATACAAAACTGCTCACTGGCTTGTATGGCTTCATCGGTAAGTTCAGCGAAAAAATAGTATTTTCGTCCACGTATTGTTATAGTATAAAGTTTCATTTCTTTTTCTCCTTTTACCCATTATATGTAGCAAATGATTTTGACATTCATAAAAATTGCTTGCTATGTTTATGAAATGCCATCTATCAAATAATTTAATAGTTCAGAATATTCCTGGACTTCCTCGTTTTTCTGTGGTATGTTGTGTGCTACCACAAAGAAAGGATGTGATTAAATGATTGACAGAAGAACAAAAAACGTGGAGATATTCCGCGATACTGAACGGCGATACACGTCGGATCCGGCTCTGATGAGTGCTGTTCAACAATCAACAAACAATCAAGTTTTTATAGCTGAGACCGAAAAGGTAGTTGTTCCTTCAGCTTATAAAATCGAAATTGCAAAGGTTGTTGTCAGTGGTAAGAGATCGCTCGAAGCGGCAGAGGTATACGCAAGGCAAGGAAAGAAGGTCTGCGTGCTGAATTTTGCTTCGGCGACCAATCCCGGTGGCGGTGTTGTGAATGGCTCGTCTGCACAGGGAGAGTGCATTTGCCGATGTACGACACTTTATCCGTGTCTGAACACGGATGAGATGTGGAACGCGTTCTACAAACCACATCGTAAGGCGGCAAACCCGTTAAATAACAATGACTGCATTTATACTCCAGATGTATGCGTGTTCAAAAGCGACACTAACTTTCCCGAGGTTATGCCGAAAGACGAATGGTGGAATGTCAATATTCTTACCTGCGCGGCACCGAACCTGCGTGAACGCCCGACCAATGCTATGAATCCCTATGCCGGAGCCGAAGCAGCTAAGATTACTCCTGAGGAGTTGGAAAAGCTACTTACATCGCGTGTAAGACGTATATTTGAAATTGCTGTTGCGGACGGAAATGAGGTGCTGATCCTCGGCGCATTCGGATGTGGTGCATTCAAAAATCCTCCCGAGATTGTTGCCAATGTATTCGGCACTGTGATGCAGGACTATCTATACCACTTCGACACGATCGAGTATGCGGTGTATCATACGGAACGCAAAGCGGCAAATTATGAAGCATTTAAGAAAATAGGAGATTAAGATGAACGAATCCGAATCTACTTTGATGATATATTTCTATAGCGAAACTGAAGATGTATCGCTTGGTTTTGGTATATCATACGATCCGGAAACAGACTCAATCGAATCACTGGACACGAATTGGATTTATGAAGTGATGTCAGAAACCTTTTGGGAAAACCACAAGGATTTTGAATCCGGCATTGAAAAAGCAACAATAATCGCAGAAAACAATCCTGAAATAACTCAACGAGATGCACTGATAAAGATTTTTGGAGACTTCATTGCATCATATGAATTTGACGGACAAGAAACAGACTTACACCTTGATATTGATGTGAATGAATTGATGTATGATTTGTTGGAATCATAATCCTTGGTTCGAGTTTCTCCGCTTGAGAAAAAAGAAAAGAGCCTAAAACTCAACACTTTAGGCTCTGTCTTTCACGCAGAGAG
>CALCTE010000210.1 GCA_937893885.1 uncultured Clostridia bacterium
TGTCGCAAAGCAGATAGAATTCGGGACTGTTTGGATAGTGAGAGGGTCTGACCGCGTTGACGTTCAGCTCCTTCATCAGGTGAATGTCCTTAGCCATATCCTCAAGGCTTACGGTTGCTGCGGTCTCGCAATTGAAGTCATGACGGTTAACACCCTTGAGCTTAACTGCTACGCCGTTAACCTTAAATACTTTACCGTCGATGGATACCTCACGGAAGCCGATTTTTTCCTCGATCTTCTCTCCATTTGCATAGAGGTAAAGTCCGTAGAGCTTGGGATCGTCGGGAGTCCAAGGACGAATGCCCTCAACGGTAAGAGTTGCACTCTCGCCAACCTTGGCAACAACCTCGGTCTCACCGATGACGCAACGGATATCCACATCACTCATATTGATCACAGTAACGGTTCCGTTCTTACCATCGATCTTGGTTTCAAGCTTGTAATCGGTAATATGCTTTTCGGGACGGGTGAGCATATATACACTGCGGAATATGCCCGAAAAACGGAACTTGTCCTGACATTCCAAATAGGTGGAGATACACCATTTAAGAACAAGCACGTCGATTGTGTTTTCGCCGTTAACCGCAAGATCGGTTATATCAAATTCGCTGGTAGCGTGGGAGATTTGGGAATATCCCTTAAACTGACCGTTGATGTAGAGGTAAAATGCACTGTCAACACCCTCAAAGTTGATATAATATCTTTCGCCCTTCTTCTTTTTCACATTGAAGGTGCGACGATAGTGCCAACAAGGATTTTCATAAGGCAAATGCGGGAGCATGACCGGAAAAGGATAACGGATATTCAGGTACTGAATATGGTCATAGCCATGCATCTGCACGCAGGCAGGAACCGGAATGGATTCATCAAGCTTTTCGTTGACATCAAAATCTTCTACATGGTCAAGTTGCTTGATCTGCCACACACCGTCAAGAGAAGTAAATCTGGAGCTTGAAGTACGATCCAGAATTCCATGCTTTGTACGCACAGTATCCTTCTCTGCAAAGGGAATATAGTAGCTTCTGTGAGGGGTAGTACCCACACGTTCAAATTTCTGAAATTCTTTCATTAT
The DNA here is from genome assembly GCA_937893885.1 of uncultured Clostridia bacterium. Classification (GTDB taxonomy): domain Bacteria; phylum Bacillota; class Clostridia; order Oscillospirales; family CAG-272; genus CALCTE01. The sequence goes on from CALCTE010000210.1 coordinate 1,073, forward strand.
GAATCTCCTTATACGTTGCCATATACAGTAGGAACATCATCATCGGTCATGTTCTGTGTTTTAAGAAGTTGTGCGTTAGCTTTTTCAACCTTCAGTCGAGTGAGTAGGAACATAACAGCAACGCAGATGATGATAGGAGCCCACAGATAGAGGAAATGAAGTGTGTTAATCGTTGCGGTAGTCTGTACTGCTGCATTTTCAACGTAACCGGCTGCATCAAGGATCCAACCGCAGATAGCAGTTCCAAAAGCGCCGCCTATCTTAATACCGAGAGAAGAACAAGAATACATCATACCGTCAAGACGATAGCCGGTGGTAAGAGTGGTGTACTCAGAGCAAGATGCAATAAGTGCATTAAGGTCGCCCTGCAATGGAGCAATACCTAAGGTAGATACTGCGGTGAACGCAAGCATAAGCGGGAAGCTTCCCATATATGCGGCAACAAGAACGCCTACACGACCGAGAGCTGCTACGAGATAGCCAAGTACGTTAAGCTTATACATACCACCCATCTTTTGAATAACAATAGGAAGCACGGTAAGCGCTACAACCATTGTAATATTGATAGCGAGCGAAAGGTCACTAAACAAGCCTTCATTGCCGAGTATATACTTCGCATAGTAGGTACCGATACCGATAACAGAAGCATAGATCTGTGTGAAAATGTAGGAGATGCAAATAATAACGTAATATTTGTTCTTGAGGAGAAGCTTTAAGGACTTCGCAAAGGTAAGTTTGCTTTCTTCTGCTCTTTCCTCTTCCATACCTTCATCTGCTTCAGGAAGTTCCTTAACAGAGAAAACAGAAATGGTATTTACAATCAAACCAAGAACCGCATAGATGATAGCGATGGTTCTCCAACCAAAAGCACCGCCGCCGAGCCATACTACAGCGTGGATAGTAATTGCTTCAATGAAGATCTTGGTTCCGAGTTCATCCTCTTTTCTGCGTGTCGTCAGTTCCACCTGTGCCACCGCAGCTATACTAGCGAGTGCCTCGCCGCGAAATCCCATTGTTCTTATCAGAAAAAGGTCTTCAGCTTTCTTTATCTTGGAAGTGGCGTGACGTTCGAAACAAAGTCGCGCGTCGGTTTCCGACATCCCATGACCATTGTCAATAACGCTTATCAAAGTTCTACCTGCGTCTTTCACAACTAAGTCAATCTGTGTCGCGCCTGCATCGAGGGCGTTCTCCATAAGCTCCTTAACGACAGAAGCCGGACGTTGTATCACCTCGCCCGCAGCAATCTGATTAGCAACAGAATCTGGAAGTAATTTTATCACATCAAAAGACATATTCCATTATTGTTTTCCAAGTTTGAAAAACATCTCAAAGAAGTTCTCCAACATCGGTGTTCCAAAAATTACATATACCAAAAGTACTAACACTCCGAAAAATACAATATATCGCATCCCCTTGAAGCCAATCTTCGAGCGTTTTTCCTCAAAGTCTTCAGGGCTGTAGCCGAAACCAGTTCTGATTCTCATCCTGCGTTTTTCCTGCTCGGAAAGTTTGGAATCAAGACCCATAGCAGCCTTTTTTTTCTCAAGAGCTTCTTGGTTAGGATCGAAATAACGAGGCGTATAGTTGAATTTCCTCGGTTTTGGAGCGTGAAACATACTGAAAGCCATCTTATAAATAATTTATTGTTTAGCCTACAAAGATAATTATTTTTTCTGACTTTTCAATTAGCGAATGCGCCTTTTTTCAACAAATAACCGCTTTTTATATCAATAAAAAAACTTTCGTCTTTAGAGTTTTATCTTCAGACATTTACTATATTTGTAATCAAATAATAACGCTATGAGAGAACCATCTGCAAATGAAATTTTAAGGGTAAACTATTCAGGTTCGAAAGATGCCCAAGGCAGACAACACGGATATGGAGTTATGGAATATCATACGAAAAATGGCGTAGAATACAAATATGAAGGTTCGTTCATTCATGGAAAACGCCACGGATACGGAACATGGCTCGCATTGTCGGAAGTGAGAAATCCTTACGAGGAATGGGAATGGTATATGATTGGAGAATATGATTCTGCTGGAAGATTGGTATCCCCAAGACACGAACAAGGTTCATACACAAAATACATAACAAAATTATGCGTTGAATACAGAGGATGGTGGAAAGACGACATAATAGATCCGAATTTGCCAAACAAGAAGACTTGTGTTACTGATTTCGAGATATATAACGACAGCAGACTTTTAAAACATTTCCTCGATTGCAGAGATATTAGACAGATGTCACCATCGATGGTGAAAAAACTTCGTAAGGGAAAGAATCCGTATGAAAGATATGCTTATGGTCAATGGTTGTGCCGTACGCAGATTGACAAGAAATCGTTAAAAACCGCTACGGAATGTTTCAAATTTGCATCCGAATGCGGCATTGCCGACGCTTTGCAGATGTTATCTTATTTGTATTACATAGGAGAATTTTACAACGAAAACAAGGACGCTTTTGTATTAGACCGATCTCTCTCCTATTCACTTAATAAAGAAGCAATTAACAAAGGAAGCGTATTGGCCAAGATAAAAAGAAACTACGATTTATTTTATGAAACAACGTCATTAGAAGACAAAGAAGATGCGATTGCCGAAGCAGAAAAAGAAGCGAAAATCTTAGGTTCATCGATGCTTTGGATGGAACAGTTAGGATGGTATTACGAAAGTTTGAAAAGATATGACAAAGCTATCGAAGCATACCAAAAATGCATCGACGAAGGTTTGTTTTATCCTTTAGCAAGACTTGCGACGATTTATCTACGTCAGGGAAAAACAGAATATTACAAGATGCTGATGACTGAAGGAATAAGATTGAATGTCTCCGAATGCATGATTTTAGGCACTGAGAATGCAAATGAATGGGATGA
>CALCTE010000211.1 GCA_937893885.1 uncultured Clostridia bacterium
CTTATGTACGGAAGAACGGTACACTCACTTATCGCGGCAATGTCAAGATACGAAAACATCAAATTCGTACTTATCTCCCCCAAGGAGCTTCGTCTGCCCGCTTACGTGAAGGAAGACTACCTCGACGCTAAAAACATCACGTATGTCGAAACCGAATCCTTGGAAGATGCAATTCCCGAGCTCGACGTTCTGTATATGACGAGAGTTCAGCAGGAGAGATTTATAGATATAAATGAGTATCTTCGCCTTAAAGATGTATATATCTTAAACTCCGAAAAGCTCAAAGGCGCAAAGGAGAATATGATAGTACTCCACCCCCTACCCCGTTTAAACGAAATCACAAAGGACGTGGACGATGACAAGCGGGCCGCGTATTTCAGGCAAGCGCGTAACGGCAAATATATGAGAATGGCACTCATTTTGAAGCTTCTTGCTTCGGTAAACGAAGAAAACGCACACGATAACGTAGCTTACAGAAGCGACCTCGTTTGCGAAAATCCGCGTTGCATTACGTCCGTAGAGCAAGATATTCCGCATAGATTCAAGCTCACGGAAAAAGGTACGTACCGTTGCATATACTGTGACGCAGAAAAGAAATAATAAAAATGACGGAAAACACAAGAAGCGTTTTCCGTCATTTGTTTTTTGATAATTTAAATTACCGTTTTTCGATCAGCTCCAAAATGGAGATGACGCCCTGCGCCAAAATGAGAGCGCCGATTATAATAAATAGCCAATCCATAACGCCGTTTTTGTTAAAGAAAAGGCAAAGACCTGCAAGAAGAGTTGCGACAGGCTTTACAAACAAAAGCACTTTTTGCGAAGGAGCGCAAAGGTTTGCAAGCTTTACCGCAGAAACAATCTGGTATATACCGAAAACGATAAATGCACCCGCGACGACGTAAAGTGCGATGTCGACGAGAACCCAACCGAGCACGAGTATAAGAATGCCGATAACACATTTTACGGTTGCGGGAGTGGTCTGCTTATTGACAAAATCAGAAATTCCCATAGCAATAGCCGCAAGTCCGATTATCGTCAGTACGATTCCGATGACTCCGCCCTTTAACGTGATGAACATAATTCCGAGCACGACAGAGATAATACCCGAAAATATCCTTGAATCAATTTTTCTCATAAAACTTTTATCCTTCCTATTTTTTCGTAAAACGTTTTTTACAAATCCGAAAGCTTATTTTGCGAATCGGAGATAAGGTTACTTATACCTAGGCAAAGCTCGTTGTATGCCCCTGCGAGCTTTTTAGTTTTTTCTTCACTTTCCAAAAGTGCCGCTTTAAGCTCTTCCATCTTACTTTCTGCTTCTAAACATCTTCTTTCGTACTCGTCACATTTTTTCTTGCTTTGCTCCAAAGTGTCCTTTATCTCAATGGAAAGCGTTTGTATGTATTTGCTTACGTCTTTCTTTGAAAAGCCGAAAAGCTCCGTGCCAAATGATATTTTCACAATTTACCTCCCAAATCCTTTTTTAATATTCTACCACGCTTTTCGGATAAAAACAATATCTTTTTTCATTCTTGAAATTTTTGAATATTATATATTGTTAACGGATCTGAAAGGACGGATTTTATGGGAGCGTTTAAGGGAGAATTTCTTGACCTCTTGCCTCAAGAAAGAGAAGTATGTTTCAAAATACGAAAAAGCGAGCGGGTACGCGATGAAGGCAAATTTATATTCGACACAGATAAGCTGTATCTGTCGGAAAGCTTTGTAAAAAAAGGGTGGAGAATGTTTTTAAACAAGGCACGCGGCGAAGTTTATATCTTGACGGGCAGCGCAAAAATAAAGGTTTATCATGTTTGCGGCAACATAAAAATACGCGGTATTGATAAAAAGGAGCTCGGAAGCTTTTATATAAGAGTGCCGTACCTTTGCACGAGCAGACTTTTTTCTCCTGCCCCCAAGCTTTGCGTTCGCGCAAGTTTTAAGACGAATAAAATATACCGCTCTGAAAAGGAAAATGATGAGTATCTCGTTGGTACGGTAACAATAAGTAAAGCAGATGCGTGAAAATCCTTTAAAATACCCCTTTACTTTCAGTATCGAAAGCGCTATAATAGTTATGTAATCAAGCTACGTAACGGCGGTGATGGAATAATGAAAAAAATGCTTTTTGCTCTGAACCCCAACGCAGGCAAAGGCACGTCAAAAAATGAACTGTTTACTGTCATTGACACGTTTATTAAAAACGGCTACGACGTAAACACGTATATTACGCAAAAAGCAGGGGAACTTCCCGAAATAATAAAAGACAGACTTGCCTATTACGACGTTTTGACCGTTTGGGGCGGTGACGGAACCTTAAACGAGGCAATAAACGGAATAATAAAAGCATCCTCTGACAAAACCGTCTTGGGATATATTCCCAGAGGCACCGTAAACGATTTTGCAAGCTCACTTATGATACCTAAAACGCCGAAGCGTGCGGCAGAGCTTATCTGTTCCGGCAAGCCCTTTGTATGCGACTGCGGACTTTTCGAAGGCCGCGCATTTTCATACGTTGCGGCATTCGGTGCGTTCACAAAGGTATCGTATTCGACGTCGCAAGCAAAAAAGAAAATGCTCTCTCGCCTTGCTTATATACTCGACGGCGCGGCTTCAATAGGCGATATAAAGCCAATTCACGCCTCCGTCGCCTTTGACGGCAAAAAGACAGAGGGTGACTATATTTACGGAATGGTGTCAAACACAAAATCCATAGGCGGTTTCACTATACCGAATCTAAACGCAAATATGAACGACGGTTGTCTTGAGCTTTTCTTGGTAAAGCTTCCGCAAAATACGACTGAATGGAACAGCCTAATCACCTCGCTTATGAATAAAAAATTCGACTCGCCTTTGATACAGATCGAAAAAATATCATCCGCTCATTTCGAATTTGGAAACGAAACTCCGTGGACTATAGACGGAGAATTCGGCGGAGAACACCAAAAAGCGAATATAAAAGCCAATAACTCCGCTTTCAAGATAATCGTGCCTATTGATTATGTTCAATAACTTGCACCATTGTATGTGAAATTTGTACAATTTCGTTTTTTCGTCAAAAAACTATTGCAAATTTTCTTATTTATGGTACAATATATTCAAGCATACAGTAAAATGAATGATTAATCTTATCTCAGGAGGAAATTATGCTTAAGAAAATAGCTTTTTTAATGGCTGTTGTCATGATTCTTTCCGTAATGCTGGTTGCGTGCGGTGAGAAAGCTTCGGGTGATAACGATCCGAACGCAGTCGGCAGCCTCAAAATTGAAGACACGGTTGATGATGAAGACAACTACTTCTACAATCCCAAGCTCGTTGCAGCCTATAGAGTAAGCGACACGGTTGTACGAGTTAAGTTCTCCCCCCGCGTAACCTGCCCCGCAAACGATCCCGCTCCCTACATCTATGCTTCCACCGATGTTTTCGGAGCAACGAAGATCAAAGCTGCGGATACAAAATGCCTTGACCCCAAGGTTTTCGGTGAAGATATCAAGGAGGACAAGGACATTACCCCCGCGCTTGGCACGGTAATGCTTGAGGTAATAACCAAGATACACTTCCCCGTTGTAATCTGCGACGACACGGGTGCAGGTCTCTATGCAGCATACAGACCCGTAGATATGTCTAATCCCGTTGCAGCAGTTAAATACAGCAATACTGTTATTGAAGTTTCCAAGGTACCCACGGTTCTTGTGGGAGCTTATCTTGCTAATCCCGAAAACAACACGTTCGTTGTTGAGTTCTCCAAGCCCGTAACAGTAATTTCAGGCAAAGCAGGTACTTCAGGTACTTGGGCAAAGCATTGCTATGTAGCTGACAAGGTTGTCCCCACTCCCGGTACGGACGGCAGTTGGCAGAACAAAACGCTCTTCGAACCCTTGCCCGTTGACGTTGAGGTAGGCGAAGACGGTCTTATGTACGCAAGCAGATGGGAATTCGTTATGGACGGTATCGATCTGCCCGAGACCGGCGTATTCCGTATCGTGGAAAACGGCGACTTTGCTGACTCGAAACACGAAAATAACGACAATACCCTCGGCCGTATAGTTGTAGGTATTGACGGTGTTCCCCTCGAAGCTTCCGAAGCAGGTAAAGGCACGCAGGACGTTGCGCACTGCCCCTACAGCTCCGATCCCCTCTACTATATCAAGGGTCATTCCAACTAATAAAGGTACATATCCCCACCGAGTGATGATATGCACCCCAAAAGTTAGACACTTTTGGAGGTGCATATTTTTATGGCAAAA
>CALCTE010000212.1 GCA_937893885.1 uncultured Clostridia bacterium
CAGGGATTGATGTGCCGAGTGTGCGAGGACGATCTCAAACGCTCGCATCTGCTTATCTGCCCAGATTGCAACCGCTACGCAAGGGAGTGTCTTTGCCCTCCGCGAATAATGCAGAACAACCGTATCGACGTGCTGATAAAATACGCCTTTTACGATGCGGGACAGAGAAAATCCGCCCTGAACCGTATAATCGCAAGGCTTAAGAGAGTCCCCGACAGACTTGCGTTCGCATATTTTGCCGCAATACTGTCACAGCCCCTTGCCGAACTTGCGGCTGCACGCGACTTTAAAAAGGACGATACCGTTATCGCGCATATTCCGAGAAGCAAACGCACGATCGCTAAGGACGGACACGATCAGGCGGAGATGCTTGCCGCCGCAATAGCAAAAAGAAGCGGCTTCAGACATTCTGCGGTTCTGAAAAGACTAAAGCACGGAAAGCAGCAAAAGTATCTTCACGTTGACGAGAGATTCGAAAACGTGAAGGGAATGTTCGGCATATCGAAGCGTGCCCGGGTCGAGGGAATGAACGTCATTCTCGTTGACGACCTCGTTACCACGGGTGCTACGGTAAGCGAAGCGGCAAGAATACTTTACGAAGCGGGCGCGGCTTACGTTGCTTGTATCTGTATCGCCAAGTCTGATAAAAAATCATAAAAACGGCAAACCTCACGGCGACCTGCGATAAAGCAGGTCTGCCGAACGATGCTTGCCCTTACGGGCAAGTGATGTCGGCTTCGCCTAATGATGTAGCCTACGGCAATGATGTTGTGCCTTCGGCACAGTGGGCAAGCATCACATCATTGCGACCAACGGGAGCAACATCATTACGAACGAAGTGAGTAACATCACTTTTGCGTAAGCAAAAACATCACTTATATTCCTTCCGAAAACAAAATATCGTATAGCCGAAGAGAGTCGAACACATAAGGTTTTCATCGGCAAATATCCGCATATACTGCAGAAAAAATCCTCGTAAGATTAATATCTTGCATCGAATTTTTTCTTTGTCTATCCGAATATTTGCTCGATGAAAACTGCTTTGCACTCTGCGGCGAATAAATTTTTGATGGATTTTGGTGGGATGTAGCGAAGCAAGGTATTAACCTTGCGAGATATATCACGCCGAAAGACGCGAAAATTTATCGCCGCAGAGCTTATGGGTTCGGCTCTCTTCGGCTATAACACACTATACCTTGCAAGCAAGATCGTATGAAAAAGGGGCGAGAAAATCTCGTCCCTTTTCTGCTTTGATACAAAACTGCTTTACGGTAGGTGCCCTCAGGGCGCGCCGTTTTTTGTTAATTCGGCAAAAATACAATATTGACTTAATTTTACATAAAATGTAAATCTTGAGGCGTCAGGTTAAAAAACGAAGAATTTTTGATATTATTTTTTTGAAAAAGGTTGCTTTTTGTTATAGAATATTGTATAATTAATATGTCTAATTATAAAATAGCGGTAATATGCCGTGGAGAATATATATGTGTAGTTTACCTTTCAGAAAGGATATAGGAATAGATCTCGGGACTGCGAGCTGCCTTGTTTACGTCAAGGGCAAGGGCATCGTGCTTTCCGAGCCTTCTGTCGTTGCCGTAGACCTTGAAACCGACGAAATAATCGCAATCGGCAGAGAGGCGCAGATGATGATCGGGCGCACGCCCGCAAACATTATAACCGTCCGCCCCCTGCGTGACGGAGTTATCAGTCAGTACGACAGAACGCTCGAAATGCTCCAGCACTTTCTCAGGCGCGCGTGCGGACCGATAATGATCCCGCCGAGGGTCGTTATTTGCGTTCCCTCGGGAATAACGGAGGTCGAGGAGCGCGCAGTCGAGGACGCGGTCAGAAACGCGGGTGCGCGCGCCGCGTACCTTATCGAGGAGCCCGTTGCCGCAG
>CALCTE010000213.1 GCA_937893885.1 uncultured Clostridia bacterium
CAATAAGACCAAAACCTACACCCGCACAGATAAAACCGTTTAACGTATGTAAAATTGTATCAAGCATTGGAATTTTCTGGTAGAAAGAGCCGATTTCACCTAAAATATTTGCTGAAAAAACAAACAGCAAAATTATCACTTCAAGAACGTTTGGCACCTCAATTAAAAGTCTGCGTTCAAAATAAGTCGGTATCATCATCAACATCAAAGTAAGCAAGCAGGTCATAGAGTTTTCGTAGTTTCCTCTGACAATGCCTAAAACAAAAATACCAACAACAATACAAAAACAAATACAACATCATCGACTACTACCAACAAACAACACCAAAACTAACAACACACCAGAACACCAATTATCAATATACAACAGAATATTAAACTTCAGAGAATACAATACAACACGAATACTTGGCAGTAGTCTTGTAACCTACGAAACAATAATCAAACAAATATACACAAACAACAGAATAAGAATATTTTACGGGGAAAACTATGGTATAACAGATATTATATCTGACGAAAACGGAACGGAAGTAAAAATTACAATTCCTTTCGAAAAATGAGTCTTTTCCAATTAATTGAAACGATTCTCTTTTCCGCATGTTCTTGATAAGCAGCGGTCTGACCCCATTTTTGTTTGGCTTCTTCCTTGTATTTTTCAAAGGCATGCTTGTCAAAAGCGGTCATCACATTCTCTCCTTTCGCGGCGCCGTCAATGGCCAGAATCAACCGCTCCAGCCGTTCTTTTTTCAAGGTCAGCAGCTTCTTTTGATCTTCCAGCGCCCTTTGCCTGTCATAATCCGGGGAAGATAACATATCGCCAATGCTCTTTAGAGAAAAATCCAGTTCCCGGTAAAACAAAATCTCCTGCATCCGTTCAAGAGAATTTTCATCGTAAAACCGATAGCCGTTTTGCTCGTCCACAAAACTCGGCTTCAGCAAACCGATCTCATCGTAATAATGCAGTGTGCGCACGCTGACACCGGTGAGCTCGGCAAATTCTTTGATCTGTAGTTTCATATCTTCACCTCGGCTATGAGTATACACTATAACGTTACGTCAGAGTCAATACTATTTTACACTATTTTTTGCAAAAGGTAAAGGGCGCGGCACCGGGCCGCACCCACGGCAGAAGAGGTTAGATTTCTTCCACCGTTTCCATACCGTCCATGACCTCGACCATGATCCGCGTCGCCAGGATGAACCCGTCGGTGAACGCCTGGCGAGCCGTGAGGTCGCAGATCTCACTTTGGCAGTCCTTGAACTTTTCGAAGGTTTCTTTCTGCTGTTCGGTGAGCGTTGACATGAGGCTTTCCTCGTTCTTGCAGATGAGCTTCACCAGCTTGTCCATCCGCGATCCGCGCTTCATGTCACGCTCGCACGGACTGATGTTGCCGTAGTACAGATCTTCAAGCGTTGTCATGTTCATCCCACCTCACATAAGAAGAGGACGACTCAGCATCGGTCATTCCCGATATCGAGTCGCCCTCTAATTTCATTTTGTCCGCTGCGATCAGCGCATGCTTGACGATCAGCATCTCCACCCACGTCCGCTCGTCATACTCTGCCGGACGGCCGTTCGTGAGATACTCCGCCATCGCCGCGCTCATCACGCCGTACTTTTCGCCTCTGTAAACTTCTTCAATCGTTATTCGTGCCATATTCGCACCTCCTTTGCAGTACACAACAGTACCACAGGTTGGTCCGGAAGTCCAGAGAGAAAGTTATATTATTTTTATAATATTAACTACTATACCTTGAATATCAATTTCACCATAATATTTATCACTATATTTATTGTTTTCTGGATGCAGCTTTATCATTCGTTTTTTACTATCTCTGAAAAACCTTTTTATCGTAATTTCATTCTCTATCAACGCGACAATTATCTGCCCATCCTCAGCAACCGGTGTAGCTTTAACCACTAAATAATCGCCATCTGATATTCCAGCGTCAATCATTGAGTCGCCTTTTGCTTTTACGACAAAATGTTCTCCCGACGATAGCAATGATTCTAACATCGGATAGTATTGATCATTCTCTATATCTCCAATATTTGGCTCACCGCAAGCAGCGTTTCCTTTTAGAAGCAACCTGCTGATATTTGTTGGACGATGCCAATCAATAAACACGCCTTCAATTATGGATTCTTCTTTTTTAGGGTTAATCACCAGGGAATGTTTGTATGATCCATGTGCCAACTGATATGTGTGTACATTGCTATAAACGGTTTTTAACATCCTACGTCCCAGCTCCACCGCCATTCCTGCAGGTATAGCTGCAAACAAGTGTATCTCGTCATATTTATTGATATTAGAATTCATTATTGAAATTATGCTTTCCACAATATCATCAATATCTTTGGAGTACAACGGATAACCCGGTTCTGTTTTATTTGTTTTAAAACCTATATAATCGTACTGTGTCTCTCCCATCGTTTCTTCGATCTGCTTCCTTTCAATTGGATAGGAAGTAGATATTGAAATAACAATAGACTTGTTATTACTTTTTTCAACAATTGGTTCCTCGAGTTTTGCTCCCCAAGGTTCGCCAGATAATATCCATGATTGTGTTTCACGATCAAATTGGTGTATTGTTATATTGGAATCTTTTTGCAATTCAAATCCTAATGAAAGCAACATAGGAATTGGGGCCAATGGATATAGATGCACTTTTTCGTTTTTCTCTACCAATTGAACAATGCTTTGAGCAAAATCCGCTATGGATTCGCTGGTGTATCCATCAACAGCATTAATAGGTTCGTTATATGCATGAACATCAAAATTTACATTATCAAGAGATTTTTCAAAATCTCTCTTTGGGATATGTCCTCCCATTATCTTGCAATCAATAGCTGCTATTTTAGAATGGTGTTTGAATCGCTCTGTATCGAAATAGTAAATTCCATATTCATCTGTTCCATCCAGCTTGCTTTCTATACACCATTTGTTATCATACCAACCATATACTTCAGCTTTGTAAAAATCCGTATCGGTATCAATGATTCCCCAAATATAGCCGCCATTCGAATATCCATTATTGTATCCCCCAGGAGCAACAAACTCAACAACATCGTATTCAGAATGAAAATTTATACTTGGTTTGTGTCGATGACCGCAGAAATATATGCCTATTTTATTTCGCTTAAATTGATCCAATACACGTTTCCTCTCTTCTGGAATCATATCTCCTAACGTGTGATGTCCAATAGCAATATTCAAAGATTGACTAAGTTGACCGGATTTATCCGTCATCTCAAGTTGTAATACTCTTGATCCAATCCTCAAAAAGTCTTTATTAGAGGTGGAATCAATATCAAGCCAACTTGTGTTCAAATTAATAACCGAAATATTATCTTTTAATGCAATCCCTTCAAATATCTGCTGCCCTAAATATATGACTGCTACCAGAATAAATGTAAGCGGTATCTCTCCTTCTTTGAAACCGGTAAATGATGAAAGTAAAATAAATGCAAAACACACACCACTGGCACCACACAATGCTACATTCCAGAAGAAAATATAATTAATTGCTCCGGTAACCAGAGCAGTAATTGCAACCACCTGCAAAATACGAACTGAACCGTACTTTTCTTCCAGCAATGGACCAAGCAACAAAATATACGCCATATTTCCAATAAAATGTTCCCAACCATCATGTCCTAAAACATGAGTAAATAAACGCACATAAGTCATAGGCTCTTTTAAAGGAGAATGATATGTCATAAATACTGCCTGGAACAACTGAAATAATAACAGCAGCCAAAACATTCCCCATAGAAGCAGATACCATTTTCCCCGGACTTTAGAAGATCCGGCAATCACGTGGAAGGGACTTTTACTTTTCCGCAGACATTTCATCGACTGTATCAAAC
>CALCTE010000214.1 GCA_937893885.1 uncultured Clostridia bacterium
TTCGGTCGTGTCGAATTTATCGATGATTATGAAAAGATCCTTTCGATCAGCGAAAAGCTCTGCTATAAATTCACTTCCGATAAAGCCTATATCGAAAAAGAGCTGAAAAAGAAAAATTTGAAGCTTTCAGAGGTGTTTTTGATGTCAAAGAGCGCAGACGGAAGCTATAACGTGATAAAGAGGGAGATATAATGAAATCTGCTGTTTCAGCACTTTGTATTTTAGGTCTTATAGCGGCTCTTTGCTTTTTTTCTTCAAGTAAGATAAACGATATTTGTAAAGAAACCGAAAAATTTGTCGAGAGCCTTCCCGAAAGTACAGAGGGTGTTGACCCTGAAAAGTGCCAAAATGCTGTGGACAAATGGAAAAAGGACAGTAAGTTTTTAAGCTATTTTGTGAGTTCATGTGATATCTCGGATATCACCGAGGCACTTATGACCATTAGAAATTCCGTCGTTACCTCAAGTGACGACGAATTTGCGGGCGCTAAGGCAAGGCTTACGGCGTGTCTTGAGCTAATGAGAGAAGCGGAACATTTGGAATTTGATAATATTTTTTAAAAGGTGACACTATGACGTATAAATGTAAACCCGATATGAGACTTACACCGTTTACGTTTTCGCTTTTGCTCGTCGCATCGACCTTGTGTCTTTGTGAGGGGGCAAAGAGAGAGGGTGAGACGATGTGGCTTCTTTTTGCCCTTTCGGCATTATTTATCGCGGCGTCTTTGGCTATTGCAAACAGGTATATGTTTTACCGCTATATTTACGTGCTTTCCTCAGACAGCTTAAAGATATACCGTATAAGAGGTATGTCGAGCACACTTCTTGCAAACGTCGCTTTATACGAATGCTTGGCGCTCGTTAAAAGAGAGGAAGACTTTTCACAAGGCAGGGAAACGTATAAAAGCTATAACCATACGCAAAATCTTTACCCGAAAAATACGAGGTATCTGTATTTTGAAAGCCTTGGTGAAAAGGGCGTTATGCATCTTGAAGCAAGCGACGAGTTTTATTCGATGCTTTTAAGATTTATGCCGTCAAAGGAGGTTTAAAATCTTGTTGACACATATAATTACTGTGCAGATTAACCTATAAATCGAGTCTTTTCCTTACTGTAAGATGTATCGTTTTTATGCAAGTTGATGTTTTTTAATAAAATCGGTGTTTTTTTTGCAAAACCTATTGACATCTGCAAAATTTATGGTATAATTTAGACAAAGAAAGAAACAAATAAGAACCCTAATAGGTCAATTTACACAAAAGTTCTGTTTTTATATAATAATTCTAAATAGAAAGGCGTGATACCGTTGGCAAGTGAGAGTGAGAGTTTGAGTGCGTCGAAGGCCGAATAAAGTGTAATCTTAAACGGAAAAAAGATTTTGAAAAGAAATTTGAAAAAGGCAAATTTCATTTATATATAGCAGAGATATTGTTTTACGGTCTTCGACGCACGTGGGGTTTATCCTATGTGCGTTTTATTATATATTGGGTTCACTTTTCTATAGCTTAAATAGTTTTCATCTTTTGTATTTTTTGTTTAACAAAAGCCGATACGGATAATCCGTATCGGCTTTAAGTTTTTATCTTCTGAGTGTTGCACCGAGACTTTCGGCAGCGGAGATAACTTTTTTAGAAATTTCTTCAGCTTCGTCGTCGGTAAGCGTTCTGTCGGGTGCACGAAGTGTCAAGCTGTACGCAAGGCTCTTATTGTCTCCGAGTGCTTCGGATTCGTAAAGGTCAAAGAGTTTGACGCTTTCAGCAAACTTGCCTGCCGCCGTCTTTATCGCTTCGCAAAGGCGCGCACTTTCGAGGGTCTTTGAGCAGATAAACGCAAAGTCTCTCGTTGCGGCGGGGAATTTGGGGAGGGGAGTATACTCTCTCTTGAAATTGCAATGAGCAAAGAGAGTATCGAAATCTATCTGCGCGATATACATTTCGCCCTCCGCACCGAAGTTTTCTACGGTTTCGGGGTGAGCTTGACCGAGGGTTGCGAGAAGCTCGTCGCCGATATACATATTCGCGCATCTTCCACTGTGGAAGGTCACGTTATCCTTGCAAGCTGTGATCTTTGCATCTTCGATGCCTGAAAGCTTCAAGAGCTTATTGATGATTCCCGCGAGCGTATAGAAATCGCAGTCGCCGTAAAGGCCGATGGTGACTTTGACCTTCTCGTCGGGAAGCTCGTTTATATCTTCCTTTGGGATATAGACCTTCGCTATCTCGTAGAATCTCGCGCTCTTGTTGCGGAAGTTATAGTTTCTTGCGAGAACTTCCATCATACCCGAAAGCGCGGTCGTTCTCATAACGCTCGTATCTTCGCCCAAGGGATTTTTAATGGTTACGCATTTTCTGTATAAGCTATCCTCGGGAAGACGGAGTTTATCGTAGCTCTTGGGGCTTATGAACGAATAGGTGTATATCTCGGAGAGTCCCATACCCGTAAGCATAGCGTTTAAGTCTCTAACGTACTTCTGCTTTTGTGTGAGTCCGCCTGTAGTTGATGCACCCGCGATGGGAGTCGATACGATATTGTTGTAGCCGTATATGCGCGCTACTTCTTCCGCGATATCCGCGCATCTTTCAACGTCCTCTCTGTACGAGGGAACGTATATCTTGCTGTCCTTTATCTCGAATTCGAGGCTCGTGAGCACTTTTTTCATATATTCTTCGGAAAGCTCCGTGCCCAAAAGCTCGTTTATCTTTGCGCTGTCAAAGGGTATAACGGTCTGCTCTTTTTTAGCGGGATAGACGTCGATTATACCGTCTACGACTTCGCCCGCACCGAGCATTTCAACGAGTTCGCAAGCTCTTTCAAGAGCTGCGTAGGTGTTTTCTCTGTCAAGACCCTTTTCGAATCTGCCGGAGCTTTCGGTTCTGATACCGAGCGCTCTTGAAGTCGTACGAACACAAGGACCGTCGAAGCATGCGCTTTCGAATATTACGGTCTTGGTCGTATTCTTAATGTCGGAATTTGCACCGCCCATAACGCCTGCGAGTGCAACGGGCTTATTCTCGTCTGCGATAACGAGCATATTCTCCGAAAGCTTGTACTCCTTATCGTCAAGCGTCTGCATAGGCTCGTCTTTTTCTGCAAGGCGCACGTTTATCTTCTTTCCCTCAAGGCAGGAATAGTCGAACGCATGCATAGGCTGACCGTATTCGAGCATTACGTAGTTCGTGATGTCAACGATATTGTTGATGGGACGCACACCCGATGCACGAAGACGAGCGCGAAGCCAAAGGGGAGAGGGTTCAATTTTTACGTTCTTTACGGCTCTTGCGGTATATCTGAAGCAAAGCTCGGGCTTCTTTATCTCAACGTCGATATAGTTTTCGATCTTGTCTCCGTCGCCACAGCCCTTTACTACGGGGGTATGGAGTCTTATGGGCTTGTCGAAGGAGACTGCGCTTTCCTTTGCAAGTCCGATAACGCAAAGGCAGTCGGGACGGTTGGGGGTTATCTCAAATTCAACAACCGTGTCGCGCATATCGAGCGCGTCTCTTATATCGTCGCCTATTTTGCAAGGCTCTTCTAATATAAGTATGCCGTCGTCAGCACCGTAGGGCACGTCGTTTTGCGTAAGTCCAAGCTCGTGGAATGAGCAAAACATACCCTCGGATACTACACCGCGAAGCTTGCCCTTCGTTATCTTCGTACCGTCAGCAAGAGTGGACTTATGTCTTGCAACGGGCACAAGTGCATCAACAACGAGGTTTGTTGCGGCGGTTACTATCTGTATAGGCTCTGCTTCGCCTACGTCGACCTTGCAGACCGTGAGCCTGTCGGCGTCGGGGTGTTTTTCAAGAGAAAGCACCTTGCCCACCATAACGTTTTCGATATTTTCGGAGAGCATTTCAAAGCCTTCGACCTTTGAGCCCGTATCCGTCATTCTGTCGCAATATTCTTTAGCCGTAACGTCGATGTCAACGTATTCGGAAAGCCATTTTAAAGATAAATTCATCGTCTTGCTCCTTTCTTAAAACTGCTCGATAAAGCGCTTATCGTTTTCATAAAGAAGTCGCATATCGCTTATGGAGTATTTTCTCATCGCAATTCTCTCAATACCGAGACCGAAGGCAAATCCCGAATATTCCTCGGGGTCTATACCGCACTCCTCCAAAACGTGAGGGTGCACCATTCCCGCACCGAGAATCTCGATATATCCCTCACCCTTGCAAAGCGGACAGCCTTTGCCGCCGCACATAAAGCAGGATACGTCGACCTCCGCAGAGGGCTCGGTGAAGGGGAAGTGGTGAGGACGGAGTCTTATCTTCGTGTCCTCTCCAAAGAGCTTTTTAGCAAGTGTCTCAAGGCAATCCTTCAAATTGCCCATAGTAATCTTCTTATCGACTACGAGTCCCTCAAGCTGATGGAACATAGGCGAGTGAGTTGCATCCACTGCGTCGCTTCTGTAAACTCTGCCGGGCGCTATCATTCTGATGGGGGGCTTTGCGTCTTTCATAACTCTTATCTGCATACCCGAGGTCTGCGTGCGAAGAAGGATATTATCCGTGATGTAGAACGTATCTTGGGTATCTCTTGCAGGGTGAGATGCGGGGATATTAAGCGCTTCGAAGTTGTAGTAGTCAAGCTCTACTTCGGGACCTTCCGCAACCGTATAGCCCATTCCGACGAAGATATCGACAAGCTCTTCCTCAACGAGCGCCAAGGGGTGACGTTTACCGATGGGAAGTTCGGCGGGGGGAACGGTTACGTCAATAGTCTCGGAAAGAAGCTTTTTAGCGGCAAGCTCGGATTGGAGGCTTTGGCTTTTCTCCGAAAGCTTTTCTTCGATAAACGCCCTTACGCTGTTTGCGAGCTGTCCCATAACGGGGCGCTCTTCGGGTGTGAGCTTACCCATTTCTCTCAAAACTGCGGTAAGTTCACCCTTTTTACCTAAATACTTAACCTTAAATTGCTCAAGTGCAGAAAGCTCCGATATCTCGGAAAGCTCTGCTTCTGCTCTGCTTTTGATCTGCTCAAGAAGCTGTTTCATAGTCGTTCTCCTTTTTCTTATTTATGCATAAAAAAATCGCCCCGACATATCGGGACGAAAAAAATTCCGCGGTACCACCCTGATTCTGACATTTAAAGTCAGCGCTCGAAAGCCGATAACGGAGCTACCCGTGGTTTTTCCAAGCCTTGAAAAAATTTCGGGCAAAGTGAAATGAGAATATGCCGCACCTAAACCGCTTCCAGCTTTATCGGTTCTCTCTGTAAGGCGACTTTGACATAGCTCCGTCTTTGCCATAGGCATTTATATATAGGCGAAATTTGCTACAATATATTAAATCATCATTTGCAAAAAATGTCAAGTCTTTTGATAAGAATAAAAGTCTGATTTTCGGAAAAGCTATAAAAAACGAAAGGGAGATTTTTATGGAAGATACGGTAGAACTTTTAAAAGAATGCGACGCGGGAATAAAAATGGGCATTGAAGCCATAGACACGGTGCTTGACAAAGTGGAAAACGAGAACCTTAAAAGAGCGCTTTCGGAGTGCCGAAAAGAGCACACAAGACTTGGAGAAGAAATATACGAGCTTCTTGAAAAGTACGGCGCGTCGGGCAAGGAGCCTAATCCTATCGCAAAGGGTATGTCTTGGATGAAGAGTAACGTCAAAATGGGATTTGAGGGCGGCGACGATACTGCTGCTGAGATCATTTTCGACGGTTGCTATATGGGAATAAAGTCGCTTACCCGCTATTTGAATCAATACGCTGCAGCCAGTGAAAAATCGCGCGATATAGCCAGAAGACTTATTGAGGGCGAAGAACAGCTTGCGAGTCGTATGAAGGAATTTTTATAAGTTTTCTTGACAATTTTTTCGCACTTTGCTAATATTATTTTATCAAAGTGCGGAGAAGGATATGGAATATTACGTTTACGTTTTAAGATGTCACGGTGACGTTTTGTATACGGGCATCACCGCAGATTTAAAAAAGAGAATGCGAGAGCACGTTCTTGCGCTTCCTTCAGGCGCGAAATTTACGCGCGCACATAAGCCTGAAGCGATAATCGGATTGTGGAAGACAGAAAGCAAATCTTTTGCATTGAAGCTTGAATATCGCATAAAGTCACTAAAGCGCGCCGATAAGCTTCGCTTGATAAGCGAGCCCGAAACGGCAAGCGAGATACTTGAAGCGTCTGCCGTGCCCGTAGATATTCCAAATTTATCAAAGCTTATTGAAAGCGAAAATTAAAACTCTGTAACGTTTTGCGTTACAGAGTTTTTTCTTTAAAATGAATAAAGCAACATTCCCATTCCTGCGGATATTATTATCAGCATAAACGGCGACGGCTTTTTATTTAGCTTTTTCATAACTGCCTGTAGAGTGACTATCACGGCAAATATCGCGATAGCTCTAAAGTCAAGCTTTATGCCCGCGCCCGCAGTAGTGATGCCGCAGAGAGTCGAAAGACCGAGCGTTATCGCCGTCGCGCTTATAAGCCCGACGACACAAGGGCGTACGCCCTTTAAAAACGCCTGAACGCCCGCGAGCTTCATAAGATTAGTTATAACTGCGGCGATTATCAGAATTATCAAAAGAGAGGGTAAAACGACGCCGAGCGTTGAGCACAAAGCGCCCAGTATCTTGCCGAAAAAGCCGTATTGACCGCCCTCGGACGAGCCGATATAGGTAGCCATATTTATAGCGATAGGGCCGGGCGTCGATTCCGCTACGGCGATGAGGTTCATAAATTCCTCTTCGGTAAGCCAACCGTTTGTTATAGATGCTTCTTTTACAATGGATATCATTCCGTATCCACCGCCGAAGGTGAACGCGCCTATTTTAAGAAAGGTGAAAAAGAGCTTTAAAAATATCATTTTTTACCCTCCTTCACACGCGCGATAAGATATGTTGTGATTCCGATAAAACCGCAAATAAGTATGAGATAGATAGAGGAAAAATTGATTGAAAACAGCGAAAAACATATCATCGCCGCAATGACGGCAAGGATTATCGTGACGTTAAACGCGCTTTTCTTCATTGATTTAAGCATCTTCAGTCCTGCAGAAAGAATGAGATATACGACACAAGCCTGAATTCCACGGAATGCGTAGCCTACGTATTTGAGTGTCAAGAACGCATCGAAAAACAGCGATATTGCAAACATAATAAGAAACGCGGGTAAAACGACGCCCGCAGTCGCAACGCAAGAGCCAAACACACCGCCTATCTTATAACCGACGAATGTTGCCATATTTACGGCAACAGGGCCGGGAGTCGATTCCGATATCGCAACCATATCCAAGAATTCTTCTTTGCCTATCCAATTTCTCTTTGACGAAAGCTCGGATTCGATAATAGCTATCATAGCATAACCGCCGCCGAAGGTGAAAGCACCTATTTTAAGCATTGTCAAAAAGAGCGTCAAAAGTGACGCGCCTTTATTTTTCTTCATTTGTTTTCCTCTTTGCTTTTTTCATAAAGTTGACCGCAGGCGGCGTCTATGTCTCTGCCGAGCCTACGGCGTATAGTCGCGTTTATGCCTCCGTCACAAAGACGTTTACAGAAGGCATATGCGCTTTTTTTATCCGTAGATGTGAGGTCCTTTCCCTCGACCTCGTTGAGCATAATGAGATTTACGTGGCACAGCATTCCCGAAAGCAGCTTTATTAGTCTGTCGGCGTCCGCGAAGCTGTCGCTTTTATTATGTATTAGTGCGTATTCAAAGCTTATGCGCCTTCCCGTTTCTTTAACGTAGTAACGGCAAGCCTTCATAAGCTCCGAAAGGGGATATGCGCGGTTTATCGGCATAAGCTCACTTCGCCTTTCGTTTTCGGGCACGTGCAGGCTAATGGAGAGGGTAAGCTGTAATTTTTCTTTCGCAAGCTCGTATATTTTAGGAACGATACCGCAAGTCGAAAGCGAAATATGGCGCATACCGATACCGAGCCCGTTTTCGTCCGAGGACAGCTTTATGAATTTCAGCACGTTTCCATAGTTGTCAAGCGGCTCACCCATACCCATTATAACGTAGCCGTCGATACGCTTTCCAGTATCCTTGCCGATAGCGATAAGCTGACCGAGCATTTCGTACGGCGCAAGATTTCTCACAAAGCCGTGAGAGCCCGTAGCGCAGAAAACGCAACCCATCTTACAGCCTACTTGGGACGATACGCACACCGTCGTGCCGTGCTCGTAGAGCATAAACACGCTTTCCACGGTATATCCGTCGGCAAGCTCAAATAAATATTTTCTCGTGCCGTCGGAGGATATCTGCACCTTTTTGATTTTAAGGTTATATATAGGAGCGTCGTTTTCAAGCTTCTCTTTTAAGCTTTTCGGGATATTCGTCATCTTGTCATATCCACAGCCTTTGCAAAGCCAAGAGTATATCTGCTTTGCGCGGAATTTCGCTTCTCCGAGAGAGACTATATATTCTTCGAGCTCCTTTAGGTTCATGCTTTGAATGTCTGTCATTTTACTTCCTTACAAGCTTTGCAATATAAAAACCGTCGGGGCAAGCTTTGCTCGGTAAAAAGCAGGTGCCAAATCCGTCGCGGTATACGTCAAAGCTTTCGCTGTAATTTATATCTTCGGGAGAAAAATCGGGGTTATCATCTAAAAAGCGTCTTACCACGCCTTCGTTTTCAGCTTTATCGAAGGTGCAGGTCGAATACACCAAAACGCCGCCTTTTTTTAAATATTTTGCGGTATTTTGCAAAATGCTAAGCTGAATTTCGGGTAGCCTTACGTACTCCTCGGGGCTTTTGTAGCGTATCTCGGGCTTTTTTGAGATAGTCCCCAGACACGAGCACGGTACGTCGCATAAAACTCTGTCGGCACAGCCGATGAACTCTTCTTTTTCACACCTGCCGTCCAAAGCTACGGTGTTTATTATGGATATACCGAGCCTGTCTGCCCCTTTTTTAATAAGTGAGAGCTTGTTTTCGTGAAGGTCGCAGGCGATTATCTTTCCTTCGTTTTCCATATCAATCGCAACGGAAAAGGTCTTTCCGCCGGGGCAGGCGCAGGCGTCTATCACGGTATCGCCGCGTCTTGCGTCAAGAGCTTTTGCCGAAAGCGCGGAGGGCTCGGATTGCACGAAATATTCACCTTTTATAAAATGCTCTTCAGATTCTACGGCAAAGCTTTTTTGACTTACGATGCATACGTCACATAGCCCGGAGACTTCACATTCCATGTCTTTTGCGAGCTTTTCGGGGCTTGTTTTCAGGGTGTTTACGCGAAGCGACATACCCTTATCCGCACCGAGAAGCGATTCAAGTATCTCTTCTGCTTTTTCGTCGCCGTACTGCGATAGGATAAGCTCTGCCGTCTCTTTCAAAACGGAATATTTTACCGATAGAAGCTCCGCTTTTGAAAGCGTTTTTTCCAAATCCGCGAAAAATTCGTCGGGCTTGATTTTTGAAACGCTTCGGAGTACGCCGTTTACGTATCCCATAGCGCCCTTACCGAATTTTTTTGCAAGATTTACGCTTTCGTTGACTGCGGCGCTTTGCGGTATCTTGTCAAGAAAGTGGAGCTGATATGCTCCAACTCGCAAAATTGCTTTTATTTCCGCATCAAGCATTTCAAGCTTTCTTGTTGATACCGACTCGATTATGGCGTCAAGCGTATAAAGGCGCTCCAAAACACCGTATACTATACGGCTGTAAAGTCCCTTTTCCGCACCCTCAAGAGCGTATTTTTTAATCGAAGAATCAAGCTCGATATT
>CALCTE010000215.1 GCA_937893885.1 uncultured Clostridia bacterium
AGGAGATTCTGCGTGACCCGATAAATCTTGCTTTCGGTCTCGGTTTTCCTTTGGTGTTACTATTACTTCTGAGTAGCTTGCAGAAAAATATCCCTGCAGAATTGTTTGATATTGACACACTTACACCCGGCATTACGGTATTCGGTTTGTCATTTATGACACTTTTCTCTGCCACGCTGATTGCTAAAGACCGAGAAAGTGCTTTTTTACAAAGATTATACGCAACACCACTTACAGGTTTTGATTTTATTTTTGGCTATATGCTACCTCTTTTACCTCTTGCCATTAGTCAGACAATTATTTGTTACCTGTTTGCGATTCCTCTGGGCTTGACGGTCAACATAAACATTATTTATGCAATAATAGGTATAATACCAATGGCTGTTTTAAATATTGCATTAGGGCTTTTATGTGGCAGTATCTTTGGTGTTAAACAAGTCGGTGGTATTTGCGGTGCATTACTTACGAATCTCTCTGCATGGTTATCCGGAGTATGGTTTGATTTGAAACTTGTGGGTGGTTTTTTTGAAAAAATTGCGAATGTGCTACCGTTTGTTCACGCAGCAGAAATGGAAAAAGCTTTATTCAGCGGGAACTTTGAGCTTGCCTTAACTCACGTTACACCCATTATTCTGTACAGTGTATTTATAACTGCGATAGCTGTTCTCAGCTTCCTCACACAAATGAAAAAACAATAAGGATTTGATGCGATGAAATACAAACTCATTATAGATAAAGATGCGGACGAAGAGATAATTGCAAAGGTTCACGCTCCCTCTTCTCTGACTGAGCAGATAGAAAATCTTGTCTGAGGGCAGTTTCTTTTTGTCAGAATCAGCCCTAATAGTAATGGGAATAAACACCACCATTAAGTAATCCCTTATGAATACTCGGACCAAAATTAAAGCAATCGCATTTTGCGGTTGCTTTAATTTTTTGTTTCAATAATGGGACTTGAAGTAGGAGCGGTAGTGAATCGGTGTCCGGCGGACACCGAGAGCCGCGAATGACCGAGCGCCGCAGCGCGAGAGTCAAGTCCCGTCTCTCGCACCATGGCGAGTGTTCTTACAGCATTTGAAATGTTGTAGAACACTCGCTTTCTTTATATCGCGACTTGGCAAGGTGCGTAGTTTACGACTACGCCCTTTCTTGTATTTACGGATACCTCGGGCACCGGCAGCGGGAACACTTCGGGAATGAAGATCGCCCCTACACAGTTGTAATGAATGGTGAGGTGCTGGACCCACTCGCCGTCGATTTTCTCCGCCTGATGGACCTCTATGCGGTCGATCAGTTCGTTCAGCATACGCGGCGTTAATGCCTTTGCCCTGGTGTATTTGCGGACGGTGGAAATGAACATATCCGCTGTTACGGCCTTGCTGCTCAATTTATCCATTTCAGCGCGTAGGGTCTTTATCCTCTCGGATATCTCCTTTTGCTCGTCCTCATATCGTCTTGACATTTTGGAAAAGCGATCATCGGAGAGTTTACCCGAAACATTGTCCTCATAGATGCGCTCAAACAATCCGTCCAATTCTTCATCACGGGCTTGCAAGGATGCAAGTTCTTTTTCTTTGAGTCTGCGGTCAAGTGCCACACTCTGTTGAGAGCTGCCCATGACGGCCTTTACGAAATCGTCCTCATAATGGCTTGCAAACTTCGTTAACCGTTTGATCTCACCAAGCACCACCTGATCCAAGAAATCCACACGGACATAATGGGTAGAGGTACAAGTCCCTCTGTTGCCCTTGTAGTTGGAACAGTTGAAATACTTGATCTCGGGATTGCCTTGATTGAAATGGTAATGGAGGTTGTTTCCGCAGTCTGCACAAACCAAAAGACCCGAAAACATATTTTTCTCTCCATCGTTGGTACGCCGTCTGCGCCTCGTACCTCGTTTCTGCTGTACCTGCTCCCACACGGCACGATCAATGATCGGTTCGTGTACGTCCTTGAAAACGACCCAATTCTCACGGTCATTATCAATCCGTTTCTTGTTCTTATACGATTTAGAGTAGGTCTTGAAATTGAGGATATCGCCGCAGTATTCTTGAAGCGAAAGAATTTTGGTGATGGTCGAGCTGTTCCACCTTGTAGGCGGTAACTGCTTGCCCTTTCCGGGGCGTTTAACGCCCTTCTGCAGCCAATAGGCGCGAGGGGTAAGTATTCCATCCCTTTCAAGCTGTGCCGCGATCTGCTCCGTTCCGAGACCGTCCAGGGTCATACTGTAAATGCGCTTGACTACCAGGGCGGCTTCATCGTCCACTATCCAGCGTTTCGGATTGTCGGGGTCTTTCATGTAACCGTAGGGAGGCTGTCCCATCGGTTCGCCTGCGTTGCCCTTGATCTTATTGCTGATACGGCGCTTTTTGCTGATATCACGTGCGTACCATTCATTAAACAGGTTGCGGATCGGCGCCAGCTCGTTTTCACCTTCGGCGGTGTCGATATTATCCGAGACTGCCACAAGACGGATATCATGCTCGGGGAAAAATTCCTCGGTCAATCGTCCGACCTCAATATAGTTTCGTCCGAGACGGGATAGGTCCTTGACGAACACGGCTGCGGCGCGTCCTTCTTCAAGCTGACGGATCATATCTACAAAGCCGGGGCGATCCATCGTTACGCCTGAAATTCCATCGTCCATAAAATGAACTAAATTCGTGTAGCCCTTTTCTTTGGCTACTTTGGTGAGCAGCTTTTTCTGATTGCCAATGCTGTAGCTCTCACCTTCAAGATTATCGTCACGGGAAAGTCTCTCATAAAGAAAGGCTGTCACGTCACGGGATTTTTTATTGTTCGACTGTTTCACAAGTCCTCCTTTCCGGGACAGTCGGACAACAATTTTTCTTGCGTGAGCATTACTTCACGCTTATATTATACCGCGCCCGACAGCCACTTGTCAGCCGGGTTTGCAGAAGTTTTACGATTTACTTTCACAATCTGCCTGCATAAGGCGTAAAAGGATCGCGCCGAAGGTATTGGCGTTGCCTTCTTTGAATACCGGCTTTACGACAAACGACCTACCTTCGATACGGTAGGTCGTTGTTTCTTCCAGAGGATTTTCACTTGCTTTATTTTCTTTGCCTTTCGGCAATTTATTTTCTTGCATAGTAACCCCTTTCAGTAACTAATTTAACAAAAACGAAAATAGGCTGAACGGATGGCTGCTTGGCTCAGCTCCACGGGAATTTCACCCTCACGCGGTTCTCGCGCGACCCTACCTATTGCCTGCGACGCCTCACCACCTGATAAATGGCTGCACGCTCGGACTGTAGCTGTAAGGGAGTCTCATTATCCTGTTGTGAGTTATCGCCCGCAGGTTGCCACACCTACTTTGCGTCCTTGTGTTGCTCGCTCGCCCTTGCGGGGTCGTGGCGCACCGTTCGCTCGGCTCATCACCAACAGATCGTATCCGTCTGCCTTATACTGCCGGGAATTTTCCGCCTCGGCTTTCTTTGTCAAAGAGCCCGGCAACATACGAGGAAAGGGGTTGCTCGTATGCGCCTCCGGGCTTTATATCAGCTTAAAGCCCAGGATAGAGATAATCAGTCTTGTTTCCAGCCTTCTACGCAGTTCTTCATCCACATAAGTACAGTAATTGCCGTTTTCGTCACGGCCTGTCCTCTGACAAAGAGTAGCTATGTAACCGGAATAATGACGGACCACCTCATTCACCGCGTCTGTATCACCGCTGATTGCAGCTTCAATCACCGGATAGGGTATCAGGCGAGGTTCTTTAGCAGCTTTATTCATCCGCTTCACCTCCCATCAGCTTTTTCAGCAGATCGTAGCCTTTTTGCCGATGGGTATTGACCGTTCGCCTCGCTATGCCCAAATGGGTTGCGATCTCGCGGTCTGCCATATCCAGGAACCAATACATAAGGATAATATTGCGTTCCTTTTCGGGAATGGCAGCCAGCGCCTCGGCCAGACGTTCATGCTTGACGTACACGGTCTCATTTCCAACTTGAAACGATGTGTAGTCCCAGGGATATTCATCGTAAACCGCAAGCTGCTCCATAGCTTCTTCCGGTAGTTCGCTCATAGGTATTTCCATAAGTGCCCTCCGATTGATCTCCCTGTGTCCGTTTGCGGCCTCGTGTTTCAATACCTTCTTGCAGAAGCTATCAAAGGTCTGCTGCCTTTGGATTTCTTTGGGATCGAGTTTCATTTTCTCACCTCCCTTCGTCATGCCGGGAGGCAGGTCATTCTTTCCCCTTTCGTCCATTAAAGGTCTTGGAAAGTGGTGTTTTGGCTGATTTGCAGAATTTTTCTCAAATTTATTTTTTCTGTCGCTCATTTTTTATTCCTTTCATTCGATTTTTTATTTTCAGATCGAATGGAAGCGGGTGGCGAGCGACACCGATATATGCTAAAACGCAAAATGCGCCCGTTCGCAAGACGCGAACGAGCGCAAAAATATATAAAAGTGAATTGCAGTACACTTAGGTAGGCATAGTTCCCCTGCGGAAAACATTGAAATTCATATTTGAATAATTTTTAATATGTTCTTTGTATTTTGTCATTTTGAAACACCCTCCACCTTATGTATGTATCACAGTACAGTAAAGAGATGAATTGTGTCGAATACAATCGAAACAAGATGTATTGTAAAATATATAGGGGGTGAATTGCAATGCACGACTACTCACGTCCTTTAGGTGATGCCGTAAAGCGCGCCCGTGGGAAATTAGATCTTACTCAAAATGAGGTTGCCGATTTAGCAGATGTTGATGTACGTACTGTATTGAACATTGAGAACTATAAAGGCAATCCCAAAATGGAAGTTTTATATCCTTTGGTACGCGCATTGAAGATAGACGCAAGGGAAATCTTTAATCCCGAAATACGCAGAGAATCACCCGCACTACGTCAGCTTCGCGTGCTGATTGAAGAATGTAGCGAGGAAGAAGCGGCGGCTATCATTCCCGTGTTCCAATCTGTACTTACGGCTTTACGCGACAAAAACGCATTACCTATCGAATGAAAAAGAGCCAGCTTATCCGTTTTGAACGGAAAGCTGGCTCTGCACATTTGTGTCGGGCTCACTTGCTTAACACCATTTTCAATTTTACAACGTCTATCCGAATTTCTTGTTTACATCTCGGACAGTATAACGGGAAATTTACAAGAACAGTATCTTCATACACTTTGGTTCTTGTTTTCCCTTTGCAGATCGGACAACGAATCCATAAAGATTCTTTTCGATTGTCAACCATTTTTCACCTCCAATAATGGCATAGCTCCGCGTCAAACGTCTGGCTCTTTGCCATACCACGCTTATTTGCGTATTTTGATTTAGTCTAAAAGAATATTATTCTTTCGCTTATACAGCAATATCAAGCTCGGAATAAACGAAACAAGCATAAGAACAAACACGCTCAATATAACCGACAAGAAGTTAAGCGGCGAAAAATAGTAGGTTATTGAGTTTAGAATATTGAATCCGTTTTTAATCAATAGCCACGTCATAGGCACCGACAAAACAACGCCGACAGAATAAACCATAAGCAACTGCAAAATAAGTGATCTTATCAGTTTTCCGAATGTCAATCCGTTGATACGGTAAAGCGTATATGTCGAAAGACTTAATCTTGTTTTGATGAAAAGCTGAATTAACAGCATAGTAAATGTTACGAAAATCAGTATAGCTATAAATGTTACAGAAAAGATTGATACAAGCAGATTGTAAACCTTATACGTTCTAACATCACTCGACCAATTTTCAAACGTCATATTCGGATAATCAAGCCCCAATTCTTGAAGCTCATTTGCGATCACCGTATTATTTGCGTCAATATCGGTATAAATGCTAACCACGCTGTACGCGGCGGGGATTCCCAACTCGTCCAATGCTTCATTTGCTGTAAGCACCGAGCAAGCGGCTCCCGCTCTGCTTGATATGAGTTTTCCGTCTGTGGAACGGATAATTGCACCGACTTTTACGGTTACGTCCTTTCGGTAAAACAAAGATATATCAGATTCCGCAACGCCGCCGTTTAACGGCTCGTCCGTAAGCAATCCCGAAAGTGTGATTTCATCAC
>CALCTE010000216.1 GCA_937893885.1 uncultured Clostridia bacterium
TAGAAATCGTGATTTAACAGAAGTCTATCAAGAATTGCAAAAAATAAAGCATCCAAATCTAACGGTAATAAATGATTTTGTACATGCTAATAATAATACCTATATCGTAGAAGAATTTGTTCAGGGTGATACGTTGCAGGAATTAATTGATTGTAGAGGAATATTTACAGAGCAGGAAACTGCTAAATTAGCAATGAATGTATGCCTTGGATTAGAGGCTTTACACAAACATCAGCCGCAAATAATTCATAATGACCTTAAACCATCTAATATAATGGTTCGTTCGGATGAAAGCATAAAAATATTTGATTATGATATATCAAGAACTTATAAAGAAGATGCCAAAAGGAATACATGTCTTTGGTTAACGGAACCATATGCTGCTCCAGAACATTTTGGGTTTGGAGGACAAACAGAACCTCGTTCAGACATATATTCATTAGGTGTTGTGATGCATGAAATGTTAACAGGTAATACATTAACTGCTGAAAGAAAAACAACGTATCAAGGGAAAATAGAAAACATAATTGAAACATGCGTAAAGATTAATAAAGATGAACGATATCCTTCTGTTGAAATATTAAGAAAAGATTTGGAAAAATAATAGCCCACCAAAAAATAAGCAGTATAAAAGATTTTTTTAAATTCATAAAACACCTCCGCACAAGGAGTATGCACAAGATTTACAAAAATATACCAAAAAATGGAAATTAATCATTGACAATAATTGGTAAAATATGGTAATATCCGTAATCACAGAGAACAAAAACGAATAAGGGAGAAATAAGAAATGGAAAATTTAGGAAAGATACTCATTGCGGATTCAGACGCCG
The DNA here is from genome assembly GCA_937893885.1 of uncultured Clostridia bacterium. Classification (GTDB taxonomy): domain Bacteria; phylum Bacillota; class Clostridia; order Oscillospirales; family CAG-272; genus CALCTE01. The sequence goes on from CALCTE010000216.1 coordinate 834, forward strand.
ATTACAGAAAGGAGTGCGAAATTAATTTCAGCAAAAATTTTGATGTCGTAGGGCTTGCAGGGGACGGAGTAGAAGCTATACGCCTTATCAACAGCGCAAAACCTGACGTCGTTATCCTCGATCTATGGCTTTCGAAGCGCGACGGAATAGGTGTTATCGAAGAATTTGCGGATAAAGCGGACAAGCCCGTATTTATAGTTGCGACTTCCGTAAGCAATATGAATATGTTAAAGGACGCCTCTGCCAAGGGTGCGGCGTACTGCGTACGCAAGCCGTTTAACTTCGGAGAGCTTACGGACAGAATAGCGGAGATAATGAAAGGTTCAAAGCCAAGCCCTGCGTCATATACGGACATCGAACAGCAAGTAACGGAGGTCATACACCTCGTGGGCATTCCCGCTCACATTAAGGGATATAACTATCTTCGCACCGCAATAATGCTTGTGCTCAAGGACACGGGAGCTCTTGATTCCGTAACTAAGGTACTTTATCCGCTCGTTGCGAAGATGTATCAGACATCGCCCTCAAGAGTGGAAAGAGCCATCCGCCACGCGATAGAGGTCGCTTGGGACAGAGGTGACTTGGAAACGCTCAACTCAATGTTCGGCTACACGGTGCAAAATTCGCGCGGCAAGCCCACCAATTCGGAGTTCATCGCACTCATTTCGGATAATCTGCGCATCAAAAATAAGCTGTAAAGTGCAAATAGATATTGCCTTTTTCCTCCGACAATGTTATAATTGTTATAAAGAAAAAGGAGGTATGCATTTATGAAGTACAGAATAGAAGGCGGGAATCTCCCCGTCGTGATCTGCGAGCTTAACGAGGGCGAAACGATGGTGACCGAAAGCGGTGCTATGAGCTGGATGAGTCCAAATATGGAGCTTGAAACCTCCGCGGGCAGCTTCGGAAAAGCTATGGGCAGAATGTTTTCGGGCGAAAGTATATTTTTGAACAAATATACGGCGGTAGGAAAGAACGGAATGATAGCTTTTGCATCTTCCTTCCCCGGTACCATAAAGCCGTTCGTTATAAGTGACGGATCGGAACTCGTATTGCAAAAGAAGGCTTTTCTTGCGGCAGAGTCGGGAGTCGAACTTTCCGTATGGTTTACGAAAAAGTTTGGCGCAGGACTCGTCGGCGGAGAAGGATTTATTTTGCAAAAAATATCGGGCAAGGGCATTGTTTTTGCCGAGTTCGACGGACACGTCATTGAATACGAGCTTGCCGAAGGAGAGCAGGTAGTTTTGAGTTCGGGACATCTTGCCGCAATGACCGCAAGCTGTAAAATGGAGGTCAAGACCGTAAAAGGCTTAAAAAACAAGCTTTTCGGCGGAGAAGGCTTTTTCAACACGGTAGTAACGGGTCCGGGCAAGCTTTGGATACAGACGATGCCTCTTATAAACGTCGCATCGGCAATCAGCCCGTACGTCGGTTCGGGAAAATGATAAAGTTAAAGGAGACGGTTTTGCCGTCTCCTTTTTACATTACGAAAAATATTATGCAAAGTGCGTGAAGTATACTTCCGTAAAGAACGAACAAGTGAAATACCGAATGAAAATATTTCTTTTTCTTTCCTGCGTTATAAAAAATAACGCCCGCCGTATACATTATGCCACCCGAAAGAAGTAGCCAAAATCCCGTGCTTCCAAGTGAGCGGTACACCTTCGTTATTGAGAAAATAATAGACCAGCCTATGCCCACGTAGCAAAGCATACTGAAAACCTTATATTTCTTCAAGTCGATAGCCGTAAGCGTCGTGGCAAGTGCGGTCAGTCCCCATACGACGCCGAAGGTGACATATGCGGCAACGGGAGATACCTTCACGAGCGAACAAAGCAAAATGGGCGTATACGTGCCCGCTATCAAAAAGTATATTGTGCAATGGTCGAGCACCTGAAAGACCTTTTTCGCAGTTTCGTTTGTAAGCCCGTGATATATGCTCGATACGGTATACAGAAGAATCATCGTCGCGCCGAACACGGCTCCCGTCACCACGCCCGTAACGTTTCCCTTTAAAGCGGCGGTGATAACGCAGGCGGCAGTCACCAAGATACCCAAAGCTCCGCCGACGATGTGGGAGCTCATATTGAATATCTCCTCTCCCTTCGTGTAGAAGGGCAGTATTCTTTCCTTGAATGATGTTTTCTTTGCCATGATCTATTCCTTTCAGCGTGGGAGCGTCTTATTTCTTCACGTAATATCTTCTTGCAAGCCAATCCGAAAGCCCGTCAAGTCCCGGATAAACGACCCTCTCGTTTATATTTAGCTGGTCAAGCATATCCCTTACGCGCCATTTGATATCCTTTTTAATTATATATTTCACCGTATTTTTCGTGTTACGCGCCAAAAAGCCCTCTATATCGTTCATATCACAGGGGACGAGCGAAAAATACGAATACTGATTTATTATCCTCGGCTCTATAGATGGCGGCTCAACGATGACCATAGCGTCGTTGCCCATATCCTCGTCGTACTCGGAAAGCGAGGTGCAAGCGCTGTCAAGCAGGTCAAGGCTCATCGCGAGAGTGCGGTTTGCCTTAAGCGGCGCCTTATATTTTTCGGGAAGAAGCGAGTGCATCTCCTCCATATCTATCTTCCACACCACCGCATCGTGCTTGTCAAGCGCATTCAAGCTTTCGCCCGTCGTCGCGAAATGCAGTCCTATAAGCGGCGAATGAGACCAGTCAAGAAGTCTCGTGGGAAGGCCGTGGTGTCTGCCGACTATCATCTGACGCCATACGGAATTTCCAATCTCGGCATCGTCTATAACCGCGTATTTCGTGAAATTACGCAAAATTATCGGCTCAAGCTCCTTTTGCTTTCCCTTGCAGTTGAGCTTTAAACTCGAACAAAGCTTCCATGAGGCATTTGGCATACCTCTGTATAAAAAGGCGTTGCGGTAACGGTCTATCGCTTCGATCCTCGTTTGCTCCGAAAGAAGCTCCATAACCTTATCCATAGAATCTATAATAACCGTCGTCACCAAAGCTTATACCTCCCCTTTCTCCGTTCTCGGATGCTTTTCGTAACCCGTTCCCTGTGCTCTCTCCAATGCGCCGAATATGTTTTTGATAACCGAAGGATTATCTTTTTGGAGGCTGTACATAAGCTTTTTCATTTCCTCCCTTTGCGTATTTCCGTTAGCCGGGCACTTGCTCTCCACTACGGGAAGCCAACTGTTTCTCGTAAAAGCGGCAACGCTTCCTTCAGGCGCATAGATAAGCGGACGTATGACCGTAAGATCGCTTCTGTCAAGATACGTTACCGGTGCAAAGCTTCCAAATCGCCCTGCATAAAAGAGGTTAAGAAGCACCGTCTCTACCACGTCATCGTAGTTATGCCCCAGCGCAAGCTTATTGCACCCGAGCGCCTTCGCCGCATCGTTTATCGCGCCACGGCGCATCCTTGCGCAAAGCGAGCAGGGGTTACTTTCTTTCCTTACATTAAATATGACCTCATATATCTGTGAGCTTACAACGTGATATTCGACTCCAAGCTCTTTGCAAAGCTTGGCTATCGGGCTGTAATCCGTATCGGGAAAGCCCATATCCACGGTGATCGCGCAAAGCTCATATTTCTCGGGATAAAAATTTCGCAAATTTGCCAAAGCCACAAGTAGCGTTAAGGAATCCTTACCGCCCGATACGCCCACTGCCACTTTGTCTCCGTTTTTGAGCATATCGTAGTTTTCGCACGCGCGTCTGGTGAAGCTTAAAATGTTCTGTAAATCGATCATAACGAGCCCTCCGGTATGAAATTATACAATATATCACCTTATTTTTCAACTCTTTTTCAAAAAACGGCGATTTAGAAAAAACGAGAAAAAGCGAGAAAAACTATAGATTAAACGAGTAAGTTATAAAGATTTTTGATTTTTTAAAAAAATCTATTGACAAGCGTAAAATTTGTGATATACTATGAGAGCTTTGAAAATAGTAAATTAACGGAGGAAAACAATGGCTACTTATATGGCAAAAAAAGAAGAGCTTAACCGTAAGTGGTATGTAATTGACGCCGCAGGCAAGACCGCAGGCCGCGTTGCAGCTACAGCAGCATCCATTCTTAACGGTAAGCACAAACCCGAATACACACCCCACGTTGACTGCGGTGATTTCGTTATCATCGTTAACGCTGCAAAGGTAGTATGGACAGGCAAGAAGCTTGATCAGAAGAAATACTACCGTCACACAGGTTACGTAGGCGGTATCAAAGAGCAGAGCCTTCGCGACGTTATGGAGAAGAAGCCCGAGTTTGCAATGAAGCAGGCTGTTAAGGGAATGCTTCCCCACAACACCATCGGCGCCGCTTCCATCGGCAGACTCAAGGTATACGCAGGCGCAGAGCACGAGCAACAGGCACAGAAGCCCGAAGCTTACGAAGCATAAGGAGGTAATGACAAATGACATATACAACCGCTAAGCCTTACTTCTACGGCACAGGAAGAAGAAAGAAGTCTGTTGCAAGGGTTAGACTTTACCCCGGCACAGGCGCAGTTACAGTTAACGGCAGAGATATCGACGATTACTTCGGTCTTGAGACTTTGAAGCTCATCGTTCGTCAACCCTTCGCAGTTACAGGTAACGAAGGAAAATACGACATCGTTGCAACAGTTGCAGGTGGCGGCATCTCCGGTCAGGCAGGTGCTATCCGTCACGGCGTTGCAAGAGCTCTTTTGCAGGCAGACGAGGAATTCCGCGCTTCTTTAAAGAAGGCAGGACTTCTCACTCGTGACCCCAGAATGAAGGAAAGAAAGAAGTACGGTCTCAAAGCCGCACGTCGCGCTCCCCAGTTCTCCAAGAGATAAAATCATACTTTTTACCGTTTTTTGCTTTGCCGAGCAACAAAAACGCAAGCGTTGTTCCGCAGCCGAGCAAGTCTCGGCTGCGGCAATTTGCAATATTGCCCTAAAAAATTACGTATTTTTAAGGAACGCTTACGTTTTATGAAAGCGAGGTGAACCGATTGCAAAAGATTAAGGCGCTTTTTAAAAAGCTTGCCCGTTTTGCAACCAAAAACATTTATTCCGCGCTGTTTTTACTTATAGGAATAACAGCGGCAATTATTTCAAAGGACTACGTTCAGGGAAACATCTGTATTTTCAAAGACATTCGAGGCGAAGGCATAGATAAGGAAGCAAGTCTTATGTATGCCGCGGATAATTGGCAAAGCACTCATAAAAACGGAATCAATACAGCCGAAAAAACCGTAATTATTGACGATGCGGGAATAATTAGGGAATACGTCACGAGTGCCAAGACGGTGTCAGAACTCTTTTCTGAAAAAAATATCGAGCTTGGATCATACGACGTTGCAGTTCCATACGGAAACGCCGCGATTTCGGACGGCATGACCGTATATATAACGAGAATCGACTACGTCGTGCAAAGCGTTGAAACAAAATTGCCGTTTGAAACGGTGATAAATGACGTGGATACGGTCATGAAGGGTACTACCGTCGTCGCTACAGAAGGCAAGGAAGGCTTAAGGCTTGATAAGGTTGCCGTAAAATGCGTAAACGGCGTGATGACGAATGAGCGAAAAGTCATTTCAAGTACGGTAATGGAAGAACCGATAACGTGTGTTAAAGAGCACGGTGTCGGAGGAACATTCCGCGCACCCAACGGCAAGGTATACAGTTATCTTTACCGTCGCAAATGTGTCGCAACCGCGTATTATGACGCTTATAACAGAGGTAAAGTGGCAACGGGACACGCGACCGTTCCCGGAATAGTCGCAGTAGACTACAAAGTAATACCGCTTCACTCAAGAGTTTACGTTACGGGTGGGATAGGTGACTTCGGAATTTTGAGAGCCGAGGACGTAGGCAACTTCAGAGGTGACTGGATCGATATATATTTTGATACGATCGAGGAATGCTACGCATTCGGAAGGCAGACGATGAACGTATACGTGCTGGAGGTAAACGCTTGCGACGTATGGGTACACGATCCTGCACAAACGCAAGACATAGGATATCCGGGCCCGAATTGGTATTATAATAAGAACAATAAGGAAGAGGATTCCGAGGTCGAAGAAACGTCGAAGTAAACGGCGCGACACCTTTTGAAATCGGATACAATATAACCTATAAGGAGAAATTTTATGGCTAAAAATTCCAAAAAGAACATAGGCAACACCGTATTACTTTACGTTCTCTGTGCGCTTGTAGTAGTCGGTATCGCCGCAATAATCTTCACAAACTTTCTCGGCAGAAACGATATGTTTGCTGACAAATATTTTATGAACGTCATCTCCACACTTTTAGACAAGAAGCCCGCGAACATAACCGAAGAAGATCTTGCAAGCATCAAATATCTTGCCTTGAACTATCCCGCGCAGGACGAAAGCGGAAATCAGATTCTCACAGCGCAGATAGGCTATGACGATGCGATAAACGCACTCAAAGATCCCGAAGTTGAAAGCAAGACGCAGATCATCGCACTCGGCAATTATATGACCGATTTTTCGGACATTAAGTATTTCACAGGACTTCAAGCGCTCATAGTAGAGGGCACCGAGATCGAAAACATCGAATTTGCGAAGGAATGCACAAATCTTGAGTATCTTTCCGTAGGATCGGAAAAGCTTACAGACATTTCCGCACTTTCCGCTATGACGAAGCTCGTAGAAGCGGGTCTTTCGGGAGCTGCTTTGACTGACGTATCCGTACTCGCAAACTGCAAGGAGCTTACCGGACTTTTCATTGACAGAAACGAGATTACCGATCTTTCCGCACTTTCTTCTCTTACGAAGCTCGAAAACATTGATATTTCGGGTAACAAGGAGCTTTCCGACATCTCGTTTATTTCGAATATGACCGCTATGAAGACCTTAGCATTTGACGACACCAAGATAAGCAACATATCTCCCTTAGCTAATTTGACAAATCTTGAGCAGATATCGTTCGCAAACTGCAGCGTTGAAGATATCTCCGCGCTCGAAAAGTGCACGAAGGTCACGACGCTCGTAGCAAGCACGAACAAGATCACCGACATCTCCTCTATCGCGGGTATGAAGGATATGGAAAACCTTGATCTTGGCACTAACAACATCTCCGATATCTCCGCTCTTTCCGCTATGACTAAACTCTATATCTGCAATCTTAACGATAACGATATCAAAGACGTAAGTGCACTTAAAGATGCAAAGGATATCTACAGCCTCAACCTTCTCGGAAACGGCGTGATCAAGGATACAAGCCCCATTAAGACTCTCATCGACGCTTCTAAAGAAGAATCCCCCAAGTGCTACGTATGGATGGATACGGAAGATGATGAAAAGTCCGAAGAATCCACCGAGGAAGACAAGGACACAAGCGAAGAAACCGGCACCGAAAAGGAAGACATAACAGAAGTCGAAACGACCGAAACAACGGAAGAAAATACTGAAGAATAAAAATTTAAGAGCCGATACGGAGTGATCCGTACCGGCTCTTTTTCTGTCTTATAGCTTTGCATTCAACGGGCGATCCGTTATATTGTATCCAAACAAATTTTTGTGAAGTCTGCTTACGTAGTTTGGGTCGCCAAAGCCGTAAATGTTTGCCGCCTTATAAAGCGGTACGCCCTCTCTTTCCATAAGAGCCTTTACGCGTGAAAGCTTTTGGCGGTTTATATATTTCATCACGGTCACTCCCTCGGTCTCCTTGAAGACCGTACAAAGATATCCCGGAGAAATATTGAGATGCTCTGCAATTTCCTTTTGGGTGATGGGCTCTGTTATATGCTTACTTATAAAGCGCTTTGCGCGCTCGGTATAAAGTGCGGAGCCGGGCACGGTATAAAGTCCCTGCTTGCGTGCAATATCATCCACGGCACATAACAGCTCCAAAAACTTCGCCGCAGCTCTGGTAGGGTTACTGTTAAGTGCGTCAAAGCCGTAAACAAAATTGTCTATCATACGTGTAAGGGTTTCGTTATGCATATCCTTGGTAATTACCGTAGGAAGAAATATGCCCCCGCTTTCCACCGGTTCCCATTCAAGCGTCGCCGCAACAGTATGATGTCGGTGAAACGACTTCGCATTTATTTTAAGCGGCTCGGTAAAGGTGTTGCACACAACGTCGCCTGCGTGAGTCTCTATGCGCTTCCCTCCTATGTCAAGGACCGTATCACCCTCAACAAGCACAGCTACTTCAATATGGTTTTTGCTGACACCCGAACCGTTGGAATATTGCTCTGCTTCAAAACTATGTGCAAAACAAAGTTCGGGCATAGAAAGAACATTCATCTGTATCATCATATCACCTCAAAACATATCATATCATTTTATATGAATTTTGTCAAGAAAAAATAAGTTTATATATTCCATTTCGAAATAATGATTGCTATTATATGTATTGAGGAGAGATCCTCAATACTTGACAAAAGAATTTTGTGAAACAACAAAATCTTATACAGAAAAGGAGAAATTGCTATGAGTTTGACAAAAGAATTGAACAAAGAGCTGAAAGTGCCCTGCGGACGTTTGGCTACCCAAGCGTTTCGCCGTGAAGGACTGATCGATAACCTCGCCGCCCCCATGCCTACGTTGAGGGCAGAGGGAATATACACGCTCTTTTCCCTCCCGAAGCCCGTTATCTTGAAGAACGAGCTTATTGCGGGAAATATCAAATTTATCCATTTGGATATCACCGAAGAAGAACTTGAATTTCTGTCTGCGGAATGTAATGACCTCGGTGAGCGCGACTTTCCCCAGAACAAAGACCATTATGCGCCTAACTACTGGCACATTTTAAAGATCGGTATTCCCGGACTGAAAGAGGAGATAAACGCGTCTTTGGAAAATCACAAAGGCTGTGAGGAAAAGGAGCTTAACTTAAAGGCTATGTTCCGCGCCCTCGAAGGCTTCGAAAAGATGATTGAAAATCACGCTGACGCGATTGAAGCTCTTTACGGTTCAGACGGATACGATACCGAAAGACTTAAGAAAATGGCTGAAAACTGCCGCGCTATCGCAAAGGGTGTTCCCGAGACCTTTGAGCAGGCTCTTCAGCTCGTATGGTTTTGCCACCTTGCATTCGTAATGGAAGGCAGATTTGCAATGGCACTCGGAAGACTCGACCAATATCTTTACCCCTTCTACAAGAAGGATATCGAAGCGGGAACGCTTACCGATGAGCAAGCAGTCTTGCTTCTTGAAAACGTTTTCATTAAGCTCCAGGACGACGTTGTAAACATAACCATCGGCGGACGCAGTGTAGATGGCTCGTGCGACGTAAACGGACTCTCCTACTGTGTTCTCAAAGCCGTAGGAAACTGCAACGTACCCGGCCCGAACCTTTCCTTCAGAGTGACGGATAACACGCCCGACGATATTATGGACCTTGCACTTCGAATCATCGGAACGGGTCTTGGCTATCCCGCACTTATGAACAACGACGTAAACACGCAATCGCTTTTGCGTCTCGGCTATCCCAAAGAAGACGCTTACAACTACGCTATGGTAGGCTGTATCGAAAACTTTATTGCAGGCAAGCAGCCCCCTTGGACCGACAGCCGAATCGACGCTCCCAAGTATCTGGATCACGTATTCCACGAAGGTAAGAATCCGCAGGGCATACGTATCGGCGCAAAAACACCTTCCGTCGATGAATTGACCACAATGGATAAATTTATGGAAGCTTACGAAGAACAGCTTTCATACGCCGCAGATGCATACTTCTTCAGAATCAGAAACAGAAACGAGCGCTTCAATCAAAATCATTATCCCGACCCATTCCTATCTCTGTTCTGCTTCGACTGCATAGGTCGCGGCTTGGACATCAACAACGGCGGAGCAATATATCCCATGAATCACGGTGCGGGCGTTGCGGGAATTGCAACAACGGCAGACTCGCTTGCAGCTCTTGAAAAGGCTGTATTCGTAGATAAGAAATACACCCTATCCGAAATTAAGGAAGCTATCGACAAAAACTTCGAAGGCTTCGATGAAATGAGAGAATATTTGCTCGCGGCTCCAAAATACGGCAACAATGACAATTTCGTTGATAAGTATGCTATATGGCTGACGACATTTATGTCGAAACTCTTTGACAGATACCGCACAAGAGACGGCGGAAGATATATTATCGGTATGGCGTCTAACATAAGCAATGTTAAGGCGGGAAAAGTAATGGGCGCGACTCCCGACGGAAGACTCGCCGGAGAGCCTATCTCCGACGCCGCAAGCCCCGCATACGGAAGGGATGCACGCGGTGTCACCTCGGCGCTTCTTTCACTTGCAAAGCCCGATTATACTCACGTTAGCGTGGGAAGCGTTATCAACCAGAAATATTCTCCCTCTATGTTTACGGACGATGCAAAGAGAGCAAAGCTTCTTGCACTTATAAGAACTTATTTCAAAAACGGCGGTCAGGAAATACAGATGAACGCAACCTCCAGAGAGGTCCTCATCGACGCTATGAACCACCCCGAAAATTACGGGGACTTGGTCGTAAGAGTTTCGGGATTCTCGGCATTCTACGTAACTCTCGATCCCGGCGTTCAGCTCGATATCTTAAACCGTACACAGCAAGGATAATATCATGCAAGTAAACATTTCCAATATACAGCACTTTTCCGTGGGTGACGGTGCCGGTATACGCACGACGGTGTTTTTTAAGGGCTGTAATCTTCACTGCTTATGGTGCCACAATCCTGAGACTATAAGCGGTGAAGCCGAAGTGCTGAAGTACAAGAACAAAAAGCCCGAAACAGTCGGACGAAAAGTCGAATGCGAAGACATTCTTCCCGAGCTTTTGGAGGATAAGGCATTTTTCCTTGAAAGCGGCGGTGGCGTGACCTTATCGGGCGGCGAGTGTATGCTTCAGTACGAAGGTGTCGCACATATCGCCTCCCTTCTCAAAAACGAGGGCGTAGAAGTGCTTGTCGATACGGCAGGCTGTGTTCCATACAAAGCATTTGAGAAAACAAACGGCATCGTTTCGGGATATCTGTATGATTTTAAAAGTGCGGACAAAGAGAAGCTTAAGGAATACACAGGCGCGGACCTTGATCTTGTCTATTCCAATTTGCAAAAGCTTATCCACGATGGTCAAAACGTGCTTTTGAGGATACCTCTTATCCCCGGCTTCAACACAGATGAAAAATCTATTGAGAATATAAGTAAGCATCTTTCGGAAATAGGAATCAAAGAAGTATATCTCTTGCCGTTTCACCGCTTGGGCTCGGGCAAATATGCCGCGCTCGGCAAAGATTATGCGTATAAGGATACGGAGCCTTTAACAAAGCAAGAGCTTGCAGAGATATCCGCGCAATATGAAAAAAATTTTAAAGTAATAATAGAAAAGTAAAAAGGAGAACTAAAGATGAAAGCTAAAGCAGCAGTATTTATGGGACCCGAAAAGGATTTCGAAATTCGCGAGTTTGACGTTGTAGACGCACCTGCAGGATACGGCAGAATGGAGCTTATAGCAAGCGGAATTTGCGGAACGGATATTCATATTCATAAGGGCAGACTCGGCGGAAGAGTTCCTTCCATCATCGGTCACGAATTCGTAGGAAGAATCACCGATATAAACAAAGAAGACTCCGAGAAGTTCGGCCTTAAGATAGGCGATGCGGCTATTGCTGATATCGCTATCCCCTGCGGCGAATGTATCCTTTGCAAAAACGGCGACGACGCAAACTGCGTTCATTTCAAATCCGCTATAAGCGGCGTTTTGGACGAGGCGCCTCACTTCCGTGGCGGATACGGCGAAGTAAACTTCACTCCCGCAACTAATCTTATAAAAATTCCCGAGGATATCGACCCCACCGTTGCAACGGTATTCGCTTGCCCCGGCCCCACAGCTATTCACGGCTGCACTCTCGCTGAAAAAGCAGGCGTTGATCTTAAGAACGTAAATGTAGCGGTAGTACAGGGTCTTGGTCCCGTCGGCACCTTCTCGCTTATGTATCTCAAGAGAAGCGGCGTTAAGAAGGTATATGCAATAACTGCTTTTACAGATAAAAAGAGAGAAGATCTCGCTCTCGAACTCGGCGCAGACAAAGTGTTCTGCATTGACAGAGACGGCAACGATAACATTAAGGAAGAACTCCTTAAAGAAAACGGCGGCATAGGCGTAGACCTTTGCGTAGAATGCTCAGGCGCTCCCGTTGCAGTCCCCTTCGCATTCAGCATTTTGAGAAATCGCGGCGTATATATCGTTCCCGGTCAGTACAGCCAGTCCGGTGCCGTTGAGATCCAGCCTCAGCTCATTACCTTTAAGGCGCTTCACATTATCGGCTCCTCTCAGTATTCCATCAGTGACGTTAATAAGTATCTCGAATTCTTAGGAAATAACAAGGATCTGTTCCCTGTAATCGCAAAACTTGCAAGCAAATATCCCTTAAGCAAAATTAACGAAGCTATCAAAGACGCGAAGAGCGGAAACAATATAAAGACAGTACTTGTAAAGGACTAAAATAAATCAGAATCACTAACGAAGGACAGAGAATGGGTTTAATTCTCTGTCCTTTTGACCTTTCTTGCGCTTTCAAGCTTAATATTAACAAATTATTAAAAGCATATTGCCATAGTTCTTAATTTGTGATATAATGTAATAAACTACAATGTCAGTAATTCTACGAAAGGATAAAAGGCAGTCAAATGCCACAGGTACAGTTATGTTTTGTAAAAACTGCAACAATCAAATCCCCGACAGTTCTCGGTTTTGCCCCGAATGCGGCACTAAAATTATAGAAGAGGAAGTTTTAGCAAAAGCAGAAGTTGTAACCGAAGCAGAAGTTGTAGCCGAAACAGAAGTTGTAGCCGAAGCAGAAATTGTAACCGAAGCAGAAGTTGTAGCCGAAGCAGAAGTTGTAACCGGAGAGGAAGTTTTGGCCGAAGCAGAAGTTACAAATGAAGCACCTGTCGAGACCGAGTCTGAAGTTACTGCCGAATCACCCGTTTCAGCCGAAAAAGGCAAATTCGATTTTGGCAGAATCTTTACCGTTGTGAAAGAGTCTTTTAAAAAGTACACTAAATTTTGGATAGGCGGAGCAGCAGTTATACTTGCGCTTATTATCGTATTTAATCTTTCTGCAATTTCGGGATTTTGCGTTAAACTTTTTGGTGACGAAAAGACGTATGTTCAGTATGTTGAGGAAAAGGCTGCCAATGATATCGTCGAAACGGGCAATACTTTTTACGGCAGGCTTCTCGACATTATAGATATGAACTACGGTGCTGAAACCGAAATCGAGCTTAATCTTTCAAAGGACGCTATCAAGTCGCTTGAAGATGCAACCGATATGCAGTTCGATTGGCTCGACAAGCTCGGGATGTTTATGTCCACCGACGTTAAAAATGAAATCTATTCCGCCGAACTGGGTGTCACCATCGGATCAAACGATCTTATCAACTTAAAAACTATATTAGACTTAGCAGGAAAGAAGATGTTCGTGGGATTGCCCGGTCTCAGCGATAAATATCTTTCTTCAAGCAACGTAGAGCTTCCCGAAGGATTCAGTCTTAAGATGATTGCAGACATTGCAAAGGCGCTTCCCTCCGAAGCAAAATTCGAAAAGCTTCTTGACAAATATATCAAGATTATTATAGACCAGTTTGATGACGTTTCGGAAGATAAAGATACCATATCGGCAGGAGACATTGAGCAAAAGGTTACCGTTTCTAAAATAAAGATTAAGGAAGAGACGGTTCTCAACATAGGCATTGCTATTTTAGAAGAAGCAAAAGGCGACAAGGAACTCAAAAACGTAATTATCGACTTTGTTAAAACTGTTAAAAAGCAGGATGCTCTTAAAGAGCAATTCGACGATTTTACCGCCGATGAAGCTTACGATGAATTCGTTGCAAGCATCAATTCGGGACTTGATTCTTTGCAAGCTCAAAAGGATGCTATCGGTGAAAACAAGACCTTCTTCATTCTCGTTAACTACATTGACGCAGATCACAAGATCGTAGGTCGCGAGATCAAGGTTTCCGGCGAGAGCATGGAAAACGAAACGGTAATCTCCTACATAATGCCTCACAAGGGCAACAAGTTTGCGTATAGGCTCGAAGCAGACGGTATAAAGATCACCGGCGAAGGTAAGGACAAAGATGGCGTTATTACAGGCGAGTTCAAGATATTAGCAGAAAGTGAAGGTCTTAGTCTCAATCTCTGCACCATCGAAGTTGACAAATTCGATACGAACGCACTTACAAAGGGTGAGATAAAGGGTACCGTGACGATTTTACCTAACAACAGACTCGGCAGTCTTACTCTTACAGACTCCGTTTCAAACGTTCTTACAGCCATTATCGGCGACGGAATTGAATTTGTGTTTGACGGAGGTATTGACAAGGGCAAGGTTGAAATCAACATTCTTCAAAAAGACGGTTTCTATGCCGGAGTTACCATGAAGTACAAAATGGGTAAAGGTAGCAACGTTAAGCTTCCTTCCGAAAAGAAGACCTACGGTGAAGATGAAATTGAAGAATTTTTAGCTTCCCTCGATTTTGAAAAGATAGTAAAGGCGCTTGAGAAGGGTAAGGTCGACAGCGATATCATCGAAAAGGTTGAACTTTTCATTGAAACTATTAAAGGCGAGACTTATCCGGCCGGCTCTCTTTTATTCTAATACTTAATAATCAATAATCGGCGCTGTGCAATATCAGCGCCGATTATATATAGGTGAAATATGGAAATCAAGATACAAGGTATAAAAAAGAAATACGGAAACAAAGAGGTTTTAAACGGTATTGATTTTTCTGTATCCGCAGGCAAGTGCGTAGGAGTGCTCGGCGGTAACGGTTGCGGTAAATCGACGCTTTTATCTATACTCGCAGGAATTCAAACTGCAGATGCGGGTAAGTTTTTATGTGACGGCAAAGACCTTCTTAAGTCGCCTAAATACAGAGCTTCTCTTGTCGGTTACGTTCCGCAAGGAACGCCTTTAATTGAGGAACTTACGGCAAGAGACAACCTTTCGCTTTGGTATACGAAGACAGCGATGAAGAAAGAGCTTGAAGATGGCGTGCTTAAAATGCTCGGCATTGATGAATTTCTCGACGTCACGGTTTCAAAAATGAGCGGCGGTATGAAAAAGCGCCTTTCAATAGGCTGCGCCGTATCAAACAAGCCTAAAATTTTGCTTTTCGACGAAGCTATGACGGCGCTTGATATTTCCTGCAAGATGCGAATTTTCGAATATGTCAAAAAGCACGTAGCGGAAGGCGGCATATGCCTTCTTGTCACACACGACGTTATGGAATTAGAGCTTTGCGACCAGTGCTATATCATCAAAGATGGCAAAGCAATACCTTTTATATACGAAGGAGACACGGAGTTACTTATCCGAAGCTTTTAATATGAGAGCATATTTTAAATTACAATGTAAAAGGGTTTCGAAGGTCTTCGTATCCATTCTTTTGGTAACACTCGTTCTTGCCGTAGGCATCGGCACGATTCTCTTGACGTTTATAGGAAATTATATAAACAGCGACGAAAACACGGTGTTCAAGGTAGGCATTACAGGTGATACGGAAAACGAATATCTCAAATGGGGTATCGCCGCAGTTCAAGCGTTTGACGATACGAGATTTACCATAGAATTCGTTAATATGGAAGAGGAAGAAGCTGTCGAAAATCTTTCAAACGGAACACTTACGGCATATATCGACCTGCCCACAGGCTTCATTGAGGGAGTTATGACAGGCGACCTTATACCGATAAGGTTTGTCACGACTCCCGGTGCAAGCGGGCTTGTGACCATGTTTAAAAATGAAATAACGGGAGCTATCGTCGAAATGGCGATAGATACTCAAAGAGGCACAAACGGCATATACAACGTAGCTTTCGACCAAGGAATAGGTAAAGAGGCAGGAGATCTGCAATATAAGCTGTCGCTTTCCTATATTGATCTGATAATCAGTCGCGGCGATATGATAAGCGTGGACATCTTGGGCATTTCAAGCGGGCTTTCGATGGTCGAATACTATATTTGCGGTTTTTCACTTGTATTGCTGATGCTTGCGGGGCTTCCGTTCGTCACCATCTACTGCCGACGCGACGGCTCCCTTAACGCGCTTTTGTTTTCAAAAGAATTTTCCTATAAAAAGCAAGTGCTTTGTGAGCTCTGTGCGCATTTTCTGTCGCTTCTCTGCCTTGCTTTGCTCACTGTGCTTAGTTTATCGGCGTTGCTAATCGTATCACCGGATTTGATATCTTTTAAGGAAATCTTGTCGTTTTTGCTGTATTTGATACCTGTTGTTTTAATGCTTGCGTCCCTTAATTTGATGCTGTTTGAGCTTACGTCGAATATAGTAAGCGGCGTGCTTTTGCACTTTTTTATGACGCTGTCGCTTTGCTATGTTTCGGGTTGCTTCTACCCCGTATTTGCGTTTCCCGAAATCATTCAAAAAATACAGTTTATTCTCCCCACAGCTATTTCTAGGTCTTGTCTGGCAAACGCATTTTCAAAAGAACCGAGGACTTCCGCATTATTTGCAACACTTTTATTTGCACTTGCCTTCTATTTGTTAACGGTTTATATACGCGCTCGTAAAATGCAGCAAAACAAGGAGGCGAAGAAGTGAAAAAGCTTTTTAAATGGTTCTTAATGCTCAACAAAAGGCTTTATAAAAAGCCCTCCTTTATCGCAATTTTATTGATAATTCCCATCGCGATATTTTCGCTCGGACTTGTTTCCGAGCTTGAAAGCGGATTTTTAACTATCTTACTTTCCGAAACGAACAAAGACGATGATATCTCATCCGAAATCATTGAGAAATTGCTTTCGAAACAATCTCTTTTGCATTTTGTTTACGTCGACGATCCCTTAAAAGCAACCGATATGGTACGAAACGGAAGTGCCGATGCAGCTTGGATATTCTCCGAAGGCCTAAAGGAAAAGATAGATGAATTTACCGTTTACGGAGAAACCGATGAGCCTATTGTCACGGTAATTGAGCGAGAACAAACCGTGCTTTTAAGGCTTGCCGCAGAAAAGCTTGCCTTTGCACTTCAACATTATTCGACAAAGGCGTATTACGTCAATTTTGCACGCGCAAACTCCGAAGTTTTAAATTCGCTTAGCGACGAAGAACTTATAGCTTATTTTGATAACAGTGAATATTCGACAAATCTTTTCGTTTACGATACGGCGGGCAAGCATAGCGACAGCGCGGCTAAAGCGAACTACGTGACCGCGCCCGTTCGCGGACTTTTGGCTGTTGTCGTAATGCTATCAGGGCTTGCGGCAATTCTGTTCTTTATGCAGGATAAAGCAAACGGAACTTTCTCTTGGGTAGCAGAAAACCGACGTATTTACGTGGCGTTCGGCTGTATACTTATCACCATTTTAAACGTCGGAGCAGTAGTTTTGCTTGCACTTGTACTCGCGGGGCTTTCGGCTTGTATATGGCTTGATATCATTTATATGCTTCTTTATGCAGTAGTCACGGCAAGCTTTTCGCTGCTCTTGCTTGAGTTAGTTTCATCAATAAGACTTCTTGCGTCAATTATCCCCGCACTCGTCACACTTTCGATAGTTGTCTGCCCTGTATTTTACGACTATCGCGCCATTCGCCCATTACAGCACCTATTCCCACCCACTCTGTTTATAAACGCCGCATACGAGAAAAGCTATATCACGTATATGCTTATTTACACATCCGTTTGCTTGGGGCTTAGCTTTATTATCGAAAGAATTAAAAAATCAAATAAACGCATAAAATCTCAAAACTCGGAAAACATATAATTAAAAAACAGACGAGGTGTTTTTTATGAATATGTCAAATCAAAGCTACGTGGAGCTTGTGGAAAGTCGTCAGAAAAAGCCGACAGTGTTTGTAAACTGCATAAAAGCCTTTTTGGTGGGCGGTATTATCTGCGCTATCGGAGAAGGTCTTTCAGTTGCCTACAAGGCACTCGGCGCGGACGATAAGCTCTCATCAAGTCTTGTAAGCATCTCTCTTATTGCGATAGCTGAAATTCTAACTGCACTTGGAATATTTTACTACATCGCGAAATTTGCGGGCGCGGGTACACTCGTACCGATAACGGGCTTTGCAAACGCCATCGCCTCCCCTGCAATAGATGCTTCCTCCGAGGGATATATCACGGGTGTCGGCGCGAGCATATTCAAAATAGCAGGCCCCGTCATACTTTACGGCACGACGGCAAGTATGATATACGGTATCATTTATTGGCTTTCTACAATTATATAAAACGAAAAGGCTTGAATAATTCAAGCCTTTTTATTATTTTTCTTAATATACTTAAAATTGCCATAGGTCTCGTTTACGACCTCAAAGTACGCAAAGGTGTCATCGTATTTTGAAACTATATTTTGAAAATCGTTAAGCTGATGCTTATTGATAATACATATCAAAACCGTTTTCTTGGTTCCCGTATGCGTGCCGACGGCGTCTATCTCCGTGCAGCCGTGATGCAATCGGTAGGAGATCTCTTCGACAAATTCTTCTTTGTGAGTAGTAATAACCGTAAACTTATACGCCGTCTTGGTATTTTTCAATAATAAATTTCCGACAAACGTAGAAATAAAACAATAAAGAATACACAATGCCATCGGCTTGTAATTTAAATTTTCTCCCGAATACACGAAAACCGAAGCCACCGCAACTATTCCATTCAGAATAAACGTGACGGTAAAAAAGTTCGTGTTCGGGCGCACCTTATTTATCCAACGGGAAA
The DNA here is from genome assembly GCA_937893885.1 of uncultured Clostridia bacterium. Taxonomy (GTDB): domain Bacteria; phylum Bacillota; class Clostridia; order Oscillospirales; family CAG-272; genus CALCTE01. The sequence continues at coordinate 19,480 of CALCTE010000216.1, forward strand.
CTATATCCGTTCCGCCCGTCGAAGCGTTATTTTTAAAGCATACGCCGTAAACTGCGCCTGCAAGCACGCCGCTGATTACGACGGGATAAATTGTATCGTGATCAAGGGTGTTGTATTGAATAAACTCAAGATTTGAATTTTGCAGAGCTAAAAATGCGAAAGAATAAACGAGCGAGAACAGCATCGTTTTTACCGCAAATTCCCTTTGCACCAGAAAATACGCAAGGACAGACAGAGGAATATTGATAAGCAAAGACATATAGCTGATGCTAAATCCCGTCTTATACTGTATCATAGTGGCGATTCCGTTTAATCCCGCAGGCGCAAAATTATTCGTAATAATGAAAATGTAATACACAAAAGCCAACAAGACAGCGCTTAATATTATCAAAGCGCAGTTCCATAGCTTGCGCATGGTTGTCACCTCGTTTTCGCCTTGATTTTAGCATAATGAAATACGATTGTCAACAAGAAATCAACGTTCCGAAAAACTCCTATCTCAATTCCGCAAGCTCCAAAATTAGCTTTTCCGTCTTTTCCCAACCAAGACAGGGGTCGGTTATCGACTTTCCGTATACTCCTCCGTCGGGTTTTTGGCAGCCGTCCTCGATATACGATTCTATCATAAGCCCCTTGAAAAGCTTATATATCTCCTTGCTGTGTCTTGCGCTGTGAAGTATCTCTTTTGCAATACGCGGCTGTTCGTCCCATTTCTTGCCCGAATTTGCGTGGTTTGTGTCGATTATCACCGCAGGATTTGCAAGTGAGCTCTTTTCGTAAAGCTCGCAAAGTATCATGAGGTCCTCATAGTGATAGTTCGGGCTGTTTTGACCGTACTTGTTTACAAAGCCTCTGAGTATCGCGTGGGCAAAGGGATTGCCTTTACTCTGTACCTCCCAACCTGCGTAGTCGAAGGTGTGAGAATGTTGAGCGGCGGTGATGGAATTCATCATAACGGAAAGGTCGCCGCTTGTGGGGTTCTTCATTCCCACCGGAAGATCAAGTCCGCTTGCAGTAAGTCTGTGAAGCTGATTTTCAACGGATCTTGCGCCTACCGCGACGTAAGACAATACGTCGGAAAGATATTTATGGTTTTCGGGATACAGCATCTCGTCCGCGCACGAAAATCCCGTCTCGGTAAGCGCTTTTATGTGGAGCTTTCTTATGGATATAAGACCGCGAAGCATATCGGGCGCGTTATGAGGATCAGGCTGGTGAAGCATTCCCTTATAGCCGTCGCCCGTCGTGCGCGGCTTATTCGTGTAGATACGGGGGATTATCAAAATCTTATCCTTGACCTTCTCTTGCACGCCTCGAAGTCGCGAAATATATTCGATAACGCTGTCCTCTCTGTCCGCAGAGCAAGGGCCGATTACAAGAAGGAGCTTGTCGCTTTCGCCCGTAAATATCTTTTGTATCTCACTGTCGTTTTGCTTTTTCGTCTTAGCAAGTTCCTCCGAGAGAGGATACATACTCTTTATCTCCTCCAAAGTCGGAAGTTTTCTTTTGAATACCATATTCATTTCAAATTCACCTCATTTTAGTTTTATTTATCAAATTGCTTTCTTCTTTCGGTTGAAAGCTTCATCATTTCGCGTAATTTTTCAAGATCGTCTTCGGCTATGGCGCGCTTTAGCTTTGCAAAGCTTTCTTCAAAAAGCTCCATTTGGCAAAGCAATTCTTCCTTATTTGAAAGAAAAAGCTCGCTCCACATAGCATCGTTTATTTTCGCTATTCTCGTTAGGTCTCTGAACGAGTCACCCGTATATCTTTCCATTCCGCTTGCGTCCTTGCAAAGCATCAAAGCTACGGCAATACCGTGCGTGAGCTGTGACAGATATCCGATTATCTCGTCGTGCTTTTTCGGAGAAAGCACGGATATCTCCTTAAATCCCAAGGCTTCTCCGATTTCTCTTGCGAGATCTATCGCCTCTTTAGAGTTCTGCTCCGTAGGCGTTATGATATAGTTTGCGCCGCAAAACATATCGCTTCTTGCGTTTTCTACGCCGTATACCTCTCTGCCTGCCATCGGGTGCGCGCCAATAAATTCACAGCGCGAGCCGAGAAGCTCGTTTATACGCGGAATTATCGCCGATTTGACCCCCGTAACGTCGGTTATTACCGCGCCCTCTTTAAGCTTCCCTCCGTTTTCCGCTATCCACTTTTCGAATGCTTTGGGATAGAGGCAAAATACAACGACGTCGTATTTTCCGATGAAAGCCTCATCGGGTACGTTGCTTCCCTCGTCTATCATTCCGTTTTTTATTCCGTATTCGATGGACTTACGGTCTACGTCAAGCGCTCCAACGAAGCACCCCGCTTTTTTAAGTCCCATCGCGTAACTTCCGCCGATAAGTCCTAGTCCAACGATAAGTATCTTTTTGTCAATTAACATCTCTTACGTCTCCGCCAAGTTCCTTTATCTTTTCGAAAAAGTCAGGGAAGCTCTTATTTACCGCCTCCGCATTTTCAATCTCGCCGCCCGTTTTCGAAAGGAGCAAACAAAGCGCCATCACTATACGGTGGTCATTGTGCGAGAAAATCGCTTCTTTCGGTTTTTTAAGCCCCGATGCGCGTATTTTTACTGCATTTTCGAATATTTCCGTCTCTACGCCGAATTTTAAAAGCTCCGTTTTCATCGCAAGAGCTCTGTTGCTCTCCTTGATTGCAAGGCGCTTTGTGCCGACAAAACTCCCCTTGCCAAGAGCCGCCGCAAGTGCAAAAAGCACGGGTGCAAGGTCAGGGCAGTCGGATAGGTCTATCTCTTTTTCCTCTTTAAGAGCCTCGAAATATTCAAGGCATATCTTATCTCCCTGAAGGCTATTGCCGTTTAGTCCTTCTACGCTCACGTTTCCGCCTATAAGGTTAAAGCCGTAAAGAAAAGCCGCATTAGACCAATCGCCCTCGACATCGAAGTGCCCCGCCATATAGCTTTGTCCGCCCTTTATAAAAAAGCGGTTTTTGCACTTTTCTTCTATTTGTATCCCAAAGTTTTTCAAAACGCCGAGAGTGATGTTTATGTAGCTTCTGCTTTCGACAGGCGGGATAAGCTCCAAAACGCTGTCTTCGGAAAGAAGCGGGAGCGCGAATAAAAGACCCGTTACAAACTGACTGCTTACGTCACCGCGAAGCTTATAGCTTCCGCCGCAAAGTGTGCCTGAAGCGATAACGCTCTCGTCGGTGCTTTCAACGCTTATGCCCTTTTCCTTAAAGATATCCTCATATATGCCGACGCCTCTTTCGATAAGGCGCTTTGTGCCCGTAAGATGCGCCTTGCCGTTTAAAGCAAGGGCTATGGGAAGAAAAAACCTTAAAGTGCTTCCGCTTTCTCTGCAGGGTAGCGTGGGAATGCCGCCCTCTGCTCTTGCGGAAGATATTTTAAGCACACCCCCGCAAAGCTCCGCTTTTGCACCGAGCGCTCTTATGCAGTCGAGGGTGGCAAGTATATCCTCACTTTTTTCCACACCCGTAATAACGCTTTCGCCCGAAGAAAGACCTGCACCTATTATGAGTCTGTGCGCAAAGCTTTTTGAGGGGGGCGCTTTTACAACGCCGCTTGCGGTAAACGGGAAAATGAGCTTATTCATCGCCTTTTCCCTCGCAAAGAAAGTCCATCGCTTCGGTATATCCCAAAAATCCGTGTCCGCTTATCGTCTTTTTGACAATTGGGCGCACGTAGCTTACTTTTCGAAAATCTTCTCTTTTCGATACGTCCGAAATGTGCACCTCCACCGTAGGTATACCCACAGCCTTCAAAGCATCTGCAATGGCAACGCTCGTATGCGTATACGCGGCCGGGTTAAACACTATGCCGTCAAGCTTTTCAAAGTACGCTCTCTGTATGGCATCTACAAGCTCTCCCTCGCAATTTGACTGGTAAAATTTTACCTCTACGCCAAGCTTTTTCGCGTGGGATATACAAAGTTTTTTTAAATCTTCGTAGCTTTCACGGCCGTATATTTCGGGCTCTCTTATGCCGAGAAAATTTATGTTCGGGCCGTTTAAGACCAAAAGCTTCATTTTCATTTTCCTTTCTTCGTAAGTGTGTCGATTATTTTATCACGTACGTCTTCCGCGCTTCCCGCGCCGCAAACCCTTACGTCACAGTACGCTTCGTATAAGCTCTTTCTTTCGTTATAAAGCCTTTTTACCGCTTCCTTGCTTTGGGAAAGAGGTCTGTCTTGTCCGAAAGTAAGAAGCTCCAGGGGTCTATCTATATATACGATAGTGCCGCATCTTTCAAGCGCCCTTACATTTTCGTATCTCTTTATACAGCCGCCGCCCGTACTTATAACGGCACCGCTTTGCAGAGCAAGCCTTTTTAACACGTCGCTTTCGACGTCTCTGAAAGCCTCTTCCCCATATTTTTCAAAATATTCGGGTATGCTCATACCGACTTTCTTTACTATCTCGTCGTCGGAGTCGAAAAATTCAAGTCCGAGCTTCTTTGAAAGAAGTCTTCCGACCGTAGTCTTTCCGCAAGAGGGCATACCGATAAGGGCGATATTGCTCTTTTTGATAAGAACGTCCTTATACGTACGCTCTATCTCTTCCCTTTCTATCTCTCGCCCCGTAAAAAGACCGGATGCGAGTGCGCCCTGTGCAACGAGCATATAAAGCCCCGTAAATGCATTTATGCCCATCTCTCTTGCCCTTAATACAAGCTCCGTGTTCACGGGATTGTAAACGCAGTCGCATACTGCTTCAAGCAAGCCGAACTTCGATACGTCTATCGGCACGTTCTCGGTGTTCGGATACATTCCGACGGGGGTAGTGTTGATTATCACCTGCGCGTCGCTGTGGTGCAAATACGCGTTTTCATAGCTTACCGTATCTTCGCTTTCACTGCGCGACACGCGGATAATTTCCCCAGCTCCCTTATGAGTACATACGGCAAACGCCGTTTTGCTCGTGCCGCCGCTTCCCAAAATGAGCACTTTTTTGCCCTTTATATCTGCATTATTGTAATCAAGCATTTCGGAAAGTCCGAAAAAATCGGTATTATAGCCGATAAGGCGGCCGTCTTTATTTATGACCGTGTTTACCGCGCCGATTTTTTCTGCGGCAGGCGAGAGTGTTTTGAGGAAGGAGAGAACCGCCTGTTTGTGCGGAATGGTGACGTTGAGTCCTTCGATGCCGTAGGATTCCATAACCTTTGGAAGAAGCGGGACTTCTGCCTCCGGGGTCGGGAGTTTGACGTATGTTCCGCGGATGCCTGCCGCGGCAAATGCCGCGTTGTGGATTGCAGGCG
>CALCTE010000217.1 GCA_937893885.1 uncultured Clostridia bacterium
ATGTTTACGGTGAAAACACCATCGTTCAGGTGGCGAGCGGACGTTTCGGCGTTCATGAGGACTACTTAAAAGCCGGTGCTGCTATAGAAATCAAAATGGGACAAGGGGCAAAGCCGGGTATCGGCGGTCATCTACCGGGTGCAAAAATCGTTGGCGATGTATCTCGTACCCGAATGATTCCAGAAGGCTCAGATGCAATATCTCCTGCGCCTCACCACGATATTTATTCCATTGAAGATCTCCGTCAACTTGTGTTCTCGCTGAAAGAGGCTACCGAATATAAAAAGCCGGTTATCGTAAAGGTTGCCGCCGTACATAACATTGCGGCAATCGCCAGTGGTATTGCCAGAAGCGGTGCGGATATCATCGCTATCGACGGTTTCCGTGGCGGTACCGGTGCGGCACCTACCCGTATCCGTGATAATGTGGGCATTCCGATTGAGCTGGCTTTGGCTGCTGTGGATCAACGGCTTCGTGATGAGGGTATCCGAAACAATGTGTCTCTTGTTGTCGGTGGCAGTATCCGCAGTGCGGCTGATGTTGTTAAGGCGATTGCTCTCGGTGCTGATGCCTGCTATATCGCAACAGCGGCCCTGCTTGCTCTCGGCTGCCATCTTTGCCGTACCTGTCAAAGCGGTAAATGCAACTGGGGTATCGCAACCCAGCGTCCCGAGCTTGTAAAGCGCCTCAATCCCGATATGGGAAGCGAGCGGCTTGTGAATCTGATGAACGCTTGGCGGCACGAAATAAAAGAACTTATGGGCGGTATGGGCATCAACTCCATTGAGTCCCTTCGTGGTAACCGTCTGATGCTTCGCGGTGTGGGACTTACGGATAAAGAACTTGAGATCCTCGGTATCTCTCATGCGGGTGAATGAAGGTGAAAAAAGTGAACAGTAATCAAACATTAAGGATTGTTATGGCGGCACTTATGGCAGCAATGGCTTGTGTCGCAACAATGGTAATTAAAATTCCGATTCCGGCAACGGGCGGATATATCAATCTCGGCGACTGTATTGTACTCTTGTCGGGTATCATTCTCGGTCCTGTGTATGGTGGAATTGCAGCAGGACTTGGTTCTGCACTTGCAGACCTGCTCGGCGGTTATGTTGCCTTTGCACCTGCCACCTTTATCATCAAAGGTCTTATGGCAGTGGTTGCAGCACTTCTTATCAGAGATATTTCACGCAAAAATATTTTGAATGTTTTATTTGCGGGATTCATTGCCGAAGTAATTATGGTTGTCGGATACTTTGTATTTGAGGCGCTTGTTATGGGCTATGGATTGGCTGCTGCCGGTGCAATTCTGGGGAATGCAATCCAGGGGGTTGCCGGTATTGCTATCGCAACACTGTTGATGCCTATCATTAAGCGAATCAACATAGCGCCACTTCGTGATAAGCATTCCGACAACAAACGGAGGAGTAACGACAAATGAAACGAGTATATGTAAATGAAGAGTGGTGCCTTGGCTGCCACTTATGCGAATATAACTGTGCTTTTGCCAATTCCGGTATGACCGATATGGCAACGACACTCAAAGGCAAACCGATTTATCCCCGTATCCACATTGAGGGAGATGACAAAATTTCTTATGCGGTTTCCTGCCGCCATTGCACCGATCCTATCTGTTTAAAAAGCTGTATAGCCGGTGCGATTTCCAAAAAAGACGGTGTTGTCTGCGTAGATAAGAACAAGTGTGTGGGCTGCCTTACCTGTGTGTTGGTATGTCCTTATGGGGCGTTATCACCCAGTGACAGCGGTGTAATGCAAAAATGCGAACTCTGTCTGCAGAACTCCTGCGGAGAACCTGCTTGTGTCAAGGGCTGTCCCAACAGAGCAATCGTGTATGAGGAACGAGGTGAGAACGCGTGAAGCAGTATGTTATTATAGGTAATGGTGTAGCTGCTGCCGGTTGCATCGAGGGCATCCGCAGTGTAGATAAAGACAGCAAAATCACGGTTGTTTCCGAAGAGGATCACCCCGTTTACTGCCGTCCGCTCATCTCGTATTATCTGGAAAAGAAAACAGATCCCGAACGTATGAATTATCGCAGTGCCGATTTTTATAAGAAAATGGGTTGTGATGTGTTCTACGGCAAGAAATCCATTCGTATTGATGCGGATTCAAAAAAGGTTGTGTTAGATGATGGTGCAGAGCTTTCGTACACAGAAGTTTGCGTTGCAACCGGTTCGGCTCCTTTCGTTCCTTCCTTTGAAGGACTTGATACGGTCGAGAAAAAGTTCAGTTTTATGACACTGGACGATACCTTTGCTCTTGAAAAAGCAATCAATAAAGACAGTAAGGTATTGATCGTCGGTGCCGGTCTTATCGGACTCAAGTGTGCCGAAGGTCTTCACG
>CALCTE010000218.1 GCA_937893885.1 uncultured Clostridia bacterium
CATTCTCATAGGAAGCGGGCTTTTGGTATTGCCAATCAGCTCAGCAAGCGGAGAAGCCGTGCCGTATCTCGATGCGCTTTTCACGGCAACCACCTCCACCTGCGTGACGGGACTCGTTACGCTTCCCACGGTATCCACATGGAGCGTGTTCGGGCAGATCGTCATTCTGCTTCTCATACAGATCGGCGGTCTTGGTATCATCACCATTATGTCGGGACTGATGCTTCTTCTCAACAGAAAAATGGGCATCGGCGACCGATTGCTCATTCAGGATGCCTTCAATCTCAATACAATGTCGGGACTTGCAAAATTCGTTAAGAACGTACTGTTCGGCACGCTGATCATTGAAGGAGTCGGTGCTGTCCTGTATATGCTTGTGTTCGTTCCCGAGTTTGGTGCAAGGGGCATTTGGATATCGGTATTCAATTCGGTTTCCGCCTTTTGTAACGCAGGCATTGATATTATCGCGGAAAACAGCCTTTGCAATTACGCCACCAATCCCTTGATCAATATCGTCACCTCCGCGCTCATCATTCTCGGCGGTCTCGGATATATCGTGTGGTGGGATGTTCTCCGTGTGGTTAAAAGCCGTTCACCGAAAAACAGAAAAATATTCAGGCACTTGACCTTGCACTCAAAGATTGCCATTACGGTCACGGCAGGACTCGTTCTTGTCGGTGCGCTCCTCATTTTCATTTTTGAATATTCAAACCCCTTGACCATTGGAGAGATGTCTCTCTTTGATAAAATTCAGGTGTCCTTCTTCCAATCGGTTACTACGAGAACGGCTGGCTTTGCTACAATTCCGCAAGAAAATTTGACAAATGCCTCTGCCGCCGCATCTATTATCTTGATGCTGATAGGCGGTTCACCCGTAGGAACGGCAGGTGGTATGAAAACCGTAACCATCGCCGTCCTCATTTGCTCGGCATTTGCTACAATCCGTAATAAGAATAGCGCAACCTTGTTCGGTCGCCGTATTTCCGAGGGCTCGGTGAAAAAGGCAGTTGCCGTGGTGGGAACATTTCTTATGATCTGCTCCGCATCAACGATACTGTTGATGGAAACGAG
>CALCTE010000219.1 GCA_937893885.1 uncultured Clostridia bacterium
CCCGCCTGAACTCTTACGTAAGGCCAGCTCGTGCCCGCGAATTCACAATAGGTGTAATTTGCCCAGTCTCCGTAAATAACAGTAACGTTTTCGCAAGTAAGCTGGGGAGCAACTGCATAGGTAGTACCGTCTTCAACCGCCGTTGCACCGCTGTTACCGATGAGCATTCCGGCTCTGCGGTATGCATACCACTGATAAGAAGAAGTTACGTCGTTGTACGCGTCGATCCTGCACGCAACAGTCGTATCAGCGACTTTAATATCTGCGCTTGTTGAAGCTCCGCCGATAAGTCCGCCGATAGAGTTATCAAAATCTCCCCACTGTGCCGCAATGTTAGTGGAAGCGTCTATATTGCAATCTTTAATTGTTATCTCACCGGAAGCCCAACCTATGATGCCGCCCGCATAATACTGATAGTCGGCAACATTGGAATTTGAAACGGTAATATTTTCAAAGGTCACGTTATCACCGGCAACTGCGGCAACCGTTCCGCAAAGCGCAGATTCACCGGAAATACTTGCATTATCCATGACAAGATTCTTGATGGTTGCATTTTCTACGGCACCGAAGAGACCCAAACCTAAATCACCGTAGTAATAGCCATTGTTGAGGGCCCAAGTGTTCTGGTTCATGTTGGCGATGGTGTGACCTTGACCATCGAAGGCGCCTTCAAAAATCAGGTCATTTCTGTAGGAGCCGATGGGATCAAAGCAGGTAGGATCGGTTGCACCGTCTGCCAGATGATACAGATCAATATCAGTGCCTAATTTGACGGTCTTGCCGGCAAAGTTATTCCCTCCATCAACCAGCTCCGCAAAACCTGCAAGCTGCTCTGCAGTAGTCAAGATGAACTCGGTATCCGTATCATTGTACCAAGAGGTATCCGCCGTACCGTCCCAAGTATCTGCGGTAGAAACTTTATCATATTCCGCATTCACATCGTACTGATCATCAAAGCTATCCTTTTCAACGGTGTTTTGCGTTGCAAGAATCATAATATCAAACTCGCCGAGTGTCTTGTTCTGATAATCGTTGTTTGCACTCTCCTGCATTTTAAGAGCTATACCGAGATAAGCGGATTCGCCCGCTTTGAGCGTACCGTTTGTGGTGGTTTCAATGGTGTGTACAAATTCTGATACGGTGCCTACTCGCGTGTAACCCGTGAGGTCTCTGCCTTCGGGATATGAAACCGTCGAAGCGTCATCGAGAACGCCGTAAGGAAGAACGTAAACGTCGATAACGTCTGCAAGCTCTGAAAGAGTGCCTGCGGATATGAACTTCGCATACCACTTAAGCGCAAGGTTTCCTTCGTTCTCAACCTTGAGAATCTTTGTTTCAACATAACCGGGTTCCCACCTGTCACAGTTGAAAAGAGCGGTTTCGTCTTTTTTTATCGAGCTCCACTCGCCGCTTGTTTTATCAAGTACTTCAAGGTCAAGCTTCAATGTGCCCGACTGGATCTTATTTCCCGTGCTTACAACGGAATCCGTAAACCAAGCGTATGTACTGCCCACGAGCATAGATACGCACAGTAAAAGTGCGAGCGCGCTCATAAGAAGTGCATGCTTTGTACTTCTTTTGTTTGTCATCATAATGACCTCCTTATTCACTTTACCAACATCGCATAATTTAACCGTTCTCCTTCCGACGTTGGCACAGCGAAAGAGGCGGTTATTGACTTGTTTTTTCTCCGGTCAGGGTATTAGTCAATATGACTAAAAGAGGGAATAGTACCCCCCCCGATATGCAATTTACTTTTTGCGCAAGTTTTATAATAGTTTTCTTTCCTTTGCATAATGGTTTTTTACCTGTTTTTTGCACTTCGGCAATCAAAGGGCAAAAATACTTCCACTTTTGCCCTTTGATTGCCGACCGGCGGGGGAAGCCGGAACGGCAAAAGGGAAAATGATAAAGGAGTTATCTGTATTTAACAAACGGGATAAGAGATAACCATAATCTCCGTTTTTGGCGCATCCAATATTGGCGCTCTGCTCCGTCGGTTCGGTTTATTTCGTTGCGAAGATATCTGAGCTCGTCGTAAAATGCGATGAAATACGATATCAGCGCAAACATAAAAAGAATAAAGAAAAATGCAGCTAATGCACCGACGGCAAACCAAAATCCAATATCAAATGTATTTGCTTGAGGCATTTTATTCTCCTATTCTTTAGTCTCATCGGGCGTAGCGGAGGAAGCTTTGTCTTGAAGTTCTGCCTTAAGGGCCTTTAGTTCTTCGAGCATTCTTGCGTTTTCAGCCCTCTCTGCTTCGAGCTTATCCTTTTCCGCCTGCATCTGTTCCATCTGCTCCTTTTTGTAGCGGCGGAAAAGAGCAAAGAACTTCACACCTTCGTAGAGGATTATCAGCATAAAAGGAACGAAAATGCAAACGAAATATCCCGGCGTGGTCTTCAAAAAGTTAAAGAAAGTTCCGACATAAGCAAGGTGTCCTTGATACTTACCGAGCACGTAAGGGTACGTCACGATGATATCATCGTCCGTATCCGTCGTAGTACCGTAGGTGACAAATCCGGGATTTCCCTCAGCGTCTGTCGTCAAAGTTCTGATTTTATGCGTCACGGTTTCGCCGAAGCTATCGGTGTCCTGCGACATAAAGCTTATGATGTCGCCTTCCTTCAGGGTGGAAGGATCGACCTCTTTTACAAATATAAGAGAGCCCGCTCTAAAATCGGTTGCCGCCATTGAGTCGGAATTTACTATGTACATCTTATAACCGAAAAGATCTCTGTCATTTCGGTTAAAGGTGGTCACGGAAATAACGGTGAAGATCATCATAGATACTGCAAGCAGAACGACAAGCCATACAAAAGCGGTCTTTACTATGTTAAATGCTTTTTTCATCAGTGTTTAACACTCCTTCGCTTTGAAATACTGCTGAGCCGAATAATATATAAGTCGGAAGACGTGCTCCTCGGTGTCGTCGTTATCGGGTACGGAGCCGTCAAAAACTCTAACAGCGAAATCAAGCACGGTCATCAACATATGATTGAAGATCATCCAAACGTTAGATTCATCTCTGAAGGCACCCTTAAACTTTTCTATAAGCGGAACAAATCTTTCCTTATGAGATCTTGCAGAGTTCTTTTTAAAATACGTTGAATAGTAATATCGGATATACGCAAGGCACTTATCACTGTTTCTTAGTATGAATCTCCATACCGCAGAGTAGAAAAGGCGGCAACGCGTCTCAAACTCCAATTCGTTCATATACATTATGCAGACGTTCTTCATAGCCACCGTTACAAGTTCTTCGTCCAAGCTGTCAAATGTCTTTGAAAACATATCTTCCTTGTCCGAAAAGCAACGGTATATGTATACCTCGTTTATCGCTGTCTCATTTCCTATTTGTTTTGTTGTCGCCTTGTCGAGACCGTCTCTTGCAATGACATGGATAGTTCCGTCAATAAGTTTTTGCCGGGTCTCATCCTGTTTCAAAGTTGTTTCTCCTTCCTTGCTGTAAATGTTTACTACAAATTTCGGCAAAAATTTGCAAACGCCGACCGTTTGCTCGTAAGTCTTTTAGCTGTTGCTAAATTTTAAAGCTCGTCCGTAGGCAAAATATTTACAATACTTTCTTTACCGCAACGCTTGCATTTAATGGGAAGATCTTTTATCTCTGTGGTGGGAAGCAACCATAAAACAGTGTGCTTACCGCACTCGGGACAAAGAAAGCGGCGTCGTTGGGCATTAGCTTCGTGAATCGGCGACTTAAGTTTTAACGTTTCTTGCAAGTAGATCACCTCGGTCTTAACAATTTGCGGCAAGAGAAAACAAAAAAGCCTGTGCCATAACCGTATACAACGATTAAATGGCACAGGCTCTAAGGCTCAGGCGCAAATTAAATTTTGAATTTTTTTGCATACTTTGACAGCACGCAAAAGTTTGTAATTAATTATATACAATATTTAAGCTCGTGTCAACTCTTTAATTTTTAAAAAACTAACAAGTACACCCGACTTTTTTGTGCAAATTAAATAAACATTGCAAAATACGTCCGAAATCAAGGCGGAGCGCGACATAATGGGTATTATGTTGTCAAACGCCCCCGAAGCGTTAATTTCGCGCGTTTGTGAGGCTTAGCTAAAATTAAATAAGGGTGTGGAAAGCAAGACCTTTTGAGAAAAACATACAAAAGGTCTTGTTTGCTATACCCTAAATCTGTTGAAATTATGTAAATTTATACAAAAATTTAAAAAACCCTTGATTTTTGCGGAAAATAATGTTATAATCCGTTCAACCTTAAAGTAGCTGAATTGCTTCTTTGGTTATTTTACAACATAATACCCATTATGTTATTTCCGATGTTCAAACAGCATCGGTTTTTCACTATTAACAAGTACAACATAATACCCATTATGTGATATTTGACCGCTTACTTCTATGCAAGTCGGTCTTATTTTTATACTATCAAACGCATATTCTCCATGCGCCTCTGGTGCTCAGCGCCGCTTGTGACGATATAAATGCGCGTCGTGTTGATATTCGAATGCCCTAAAATATCCGCAAGCTTCGCAATATCCTTTTCAATACCATAGAACGTTCTTGCAAACAAATGCCTTAAGTTGTGCGGAAATACCTTTTGGGGTGAGACGCCCGCCTGTGCGCACAGCTCCTTCATCTGACGCCATATATTACTGCGGTCAAGTGCTTTACCTTTTTTGGTTACAAAAAGCATTCCGCTTACGATATTATTATCTTCGGCGTACCGCAGCAGTTTTTTTCGCAGAGCCTTGACGATGAATATTTTTCTCGTCTTGCCCTTGCAAGAAACGACCGCTTCTCCCCGTTTTGCCGCCTCTACAGTTATGCTTTTCAGCTCGCTGACGCGGATTCCCGTAGCGCATATAGTCTGCACAACGAGAGAAAGACGCACGTTTTTCTTTTGCTCGGCGGCTCTTACAAGTGCCGCGTATTCCCCTCTCGTCAGCTCCTTTTCTTCGGAGCAATACGCCTCCTTCTGCACCTTAAACTGCTTTATACACAAATCGTGCCGTCCCAGAAATCGCAAAAATGCATTTAATGATGCTATCATAGAATTTGCGCTCCTTACGGCGTAGCCCTCATCAAGAGTCTTTTTATAATCAAGCATAAGCGCTTTGTCAAGTGCGCGGTCTTTAGCATATTCGGCAAAATGCCGAATATCGCGTAAATACTTTTCCACGGTAGCCTGCGCTTTTTCGCTGTCCGACAGAAATTTTACAAACGAGTTTACTGTGCCCGCATCAATGATTTTTTTCGTCATATAGTGCCTCCGTTTAAAATAATATCTAACTTATTATACTATTTTGCACCGAATCTCCGACGGTAAACGTCCAAAATGAAAAAACAAGGCTTTGGAATATCCAAAACCTTGTTTTTTTATACTTATATTTTATTTTTACGCCTTGCCGTCGCAGCCGAAGAGCTTCATCTTCTTCATAACTGCCTGCTTAATGAGTTCTACCTTGAGGTTTCTTATAGCAAGATAATCAAGGCCTTTTTCAAGTCCCTGCTTCATAGCTTCGGAACCTGCAAGACAGAGGTCTGTAAAGATGTTGACCTTCGCAATACCCTCTTTAATGGTATTCTTGAAGTCGTCATCGGAAAGGCCCGAACCGCCGTGAAGTACGAGCGGTGTGTCGATGCTCTTTCTGATTTCAGCAAGTCTGCCGATATCGAGCTTGGGCTTGGACTTGTACGCGCCGTGAGCCGTACCGATAGCGATAGCGAGCGCGTCAACACCCGTAGCCTCAGCATAAGCCTTTGCCTCTGTGGGCTCGGTGTAGATGCTGTGGTCGCCTGCACCGTCGCCTTCCGCGCTGCCGTCATTTGCACCGATGTGGCCTATCTCGCCCTCAACAGACGCGCCCATTGAATGAGCGATCTTCACGATCTCTGCAGTCTCCTTGAGGTTGGTTTCGTAGTCGCCGGTGCTTCCATCGAACATAATGCTCGAAAATCCGAGCTGTAAAGCTTCGATGCAACGGTCAAAGGTAAGACCGTGATCGTAGTGTACTACAACGGGAACGGTTGCTCTCTTTGCCGCCGCGATTATCGAAGGCGCGATGAGCTTGAGCTCTCCGTGAGGAAGAAGCACTTCTGCCGTACCGATGATGATGGGAGCGCGAAGCTCCTCTGCGGCAGCTATAGCCGCTTCAAGCATATCTGTGTCGGTCGTGTTAAAAAGACCTACCGCATAATGCTCTTTTTGTGCCTTGGGAAGTATATCGTTAAGATTTACTAACATGTAACAAGTTCCTTTCTCTTGTATGTTTTAAGCATTTTCTTGATTTCCTCTGCGGGCTTCATTCCGTCGATGGAATTTTCCGAGAAGAGATTGCAAGCGGCAGCCGCCGACGCAAATTCCAATATATCCTTGTCCGAGAAGCCGTTATATATAGCGTAAAGGCTTGCCGCGCAGAACGAGTCTCCTGCACCTACGCTGCCCTTGATTTCCGACGAGGGTATTTCAAGGGAGGGGACACAGGTAAAGAGACCCGATTTATCAAGACAGAAGCCTGCAGGTTTACAGTGAACGATGACCTTTTCGCCTACGCCCTCGTTCATCGTAAGTCTCATAGCGCGCTTTATCGCCTCAAGGTCAAGCTTGCCGTCTTGATAGGGCTCTATGCCCCAAATATTGCAAAGCTCTATTTCGTTTAAAATAACGAAGTCGCAGTATTTGATAGAGGGTTTGATTACCTTCTCAAAGTCAAGCGTTGCGCTGCTTACAGCGTCAATAGAGGTCTTGATGCCCGCCTTCTGTACGTCGTGCAAGAATCTCGCCATAACCGTACCATACTCGCTGTCCTCTGCGTCGAATGCGCCGAGAAGGAGAAGGTATGCGATATGGAGAATATCCGTTTTGAGATTTGCAATATCAACGTCCGCAGGGCAAAATTCGTCATTTGCTCCTCTGTAGTGGAAGAAGGTTCTCTCGCCTGCGGGAAGATTCATAACGTCCGAAAAGGACGTGAGCTTCTTTTCGGAAAACGTGATACGGGAGGTGTCGATTCCGTAGTCTCCGAGCATCTTTATTATGTATTTTCCGTTGTCGTCGTTACCGACTCTGCCGATAGCCGAAAGAGGCACGGTGGGGTCGATCTTTGCAAGGTTTATAGCCGTGTTGGGTACGGAACCGCCCACGCAAGTGGAAACGTCACTGATATCGGAGAGCATACCGAGGTCGGGGTAACGCTCAATTTGCTTTATCACGTCGCAGAGCATATTGCCTGCGAAAGTTATGCCTTTGCTGTACTTCATATCGGCCACCTTAATTGCACTCGGGCTCGAGGGGACCTGCAAGCTCTGCAAGGTAGAAGAGTCTACCGGGGATAGTGGGAATGAAGGTTGAGGTGATGTTCATATCGGGTCCGTAGTGGAGAGTTGTGAGGAAGCTCATGCCCTGCCAACCCATGCCTCTGCCAAGAGCGCCGTCAGCACCGCCGATAGCGTAGTCAGCCTGAAGGAAGATGCCGGGGCCGATGGTGTTTGCCGTGCAGGGAACGAGAGTCGTTCTGCTCTTGAAGCTCGTGATAGCGTTCTGCTCTATCGTGAGGGGGTGAAGCTTTGCACCGATACGGTAGGGTGCCTTCTTCCACTCTTCAACGCTTGCATAGTCCTCTGCAAACTGAGGCTCCCAGAATGCGATGTGGCACATTCTGCCGATACCGTATACCAAAACGAGCTTTGCTCCTTCCGCTCTCAAAGCGGCGATCTTCTCGGGATAAGTGGGAAGATTGTCCTTCGTAGCGAAGTTGCGCTGATTTGCGGGAATGGTGGAATTGAGCTTATTGAAGAATGCATTCTCCATAGAATACTTGAAGGAAGCGGGGTCGTCGCTGCTTAAAGTATTGCCCTCTGCGTCAGCCCACTCGTCCATATTGAAGGTGTATACGTGATCCGCATTTACCTTCCACTCATTAAGGAAGTATGCTGCCCAGCGGTACATACCCATAGGACCTACGGGAAGTATCATAGCAAGCTTCTTGCCTTCTTCGCCCGTGAGCTTGATCTGCATTGCGATCTCATGACCCATAAGCGTGTCGAAGTCGCCGAGGCTGTCGCACTTTACGGGGTTAAATCCCTCGTTCCAGAAATCTTCGCGCGCTACACCCTTTTCGCAGCAAGCGTCGATCTTTGCCATATCCCAGCCCTTCGGATAGAAGTTTTCCAAAAGTGAGCCTTTAACCGTGGTCATAAAATTCATAGTCGTTTCTCCTTTTAAATTATTTAGGCAAAAGCCTTTATTTTTCCATATTAATTATAATCCTTATTTTTGAAAATTGGAATTGACAATTCGATAAATTTGTTATAAAATAAGCTCATAATTTTAATTGTAACACTTTTGACCCTTTTTGGAGAAAGCCGCCATGGACAAAATCAAAGGCTCTGCCTTATCGGAAAAAATAAGCGTAAACAGACTTTTCAGCGATTTTTACTACGAATTCCCCGACGATTTCAATTATTCGGGCGACAGCCACGCGGGCTGGGAGTTTGTGTATATCGAAAGCGGAAAGGTCAGCGTGCGTGCGGCGGGCGAAACCTTTATTTTGAAAAAAGGTGAAATGGTTTGCCATAAGCCCTTTCAGTTTCATTCGATAAAACCCTTTGACAAAAATACGTCGGTCATCATTTTTTGCTTTGAAGCGGGAAGTGCGCACGACGGGTATATGGAATACTTTAACAATAAGATACTGTCGGTAAACCAACGGCAAAAGCAATACTTAAACGATATCGCCGATATGGGACGCACGGTGTTTTTAGAAAAAGACCCTCTCGATACGGCGCGCGACGGGCAAATGGACATCTCCCCCGACGCTACGGAGCTTGATTTACAATTTATCAAAAATTCGATAGAGCTTCTTATTATCTCGCTTTTAAGCTCGGACGCAACCGAGAAGAAGGCGCGAATTTCGCTTTACGAACACTTCTCGCAAAGGCAAACGCTCACGGAAAACATAATTGAATACCTTGAAAAGAATATAGGCGAAAGCGTCGACCTCGACGGCATATCAAGGCAGTTTTCGTATTCCCTCTCAAGCATAAAGCGCATATTCCGAGAGGAAACGGGTTCGGGTATCATCGCGTATCTGAACGATCTGCGTATGCAAAAGGCAAGAGAGCTTCTTTGCGATAAAAGCCTTTCCATAGGAGAGATAGCAAACCGCGTCGGCTTTGCAAATACGTACTATTTTTCAAACGCATTTAAAAAACATTGGGGTAAAAGCCCGTCGAAGTTTAGACAAAAGCAGTAAAAAACACGGGAGTCTCCTCCCGTGTTTTTAATTCAAATTTTCTTCCGCAATGTCGAATACGGCGTATGGGTGATTTTTCTTTTGGCTTTCAAAATACTCTTTGTATCCGGAGAGTTCTATTGCCGCAACGTAAGTTTTTGCATAGATGTCATTGACGTCATCAACAGTGCCTATCTTTTTATAGAACGTGTAAAACGGTACTCCGAGCGAATAATTGTCACGCCATTTGTATTCCATACCCACGAAGTCGTAGCCTTCAAAGCTCACTTTATCCTGCGCCGCCATACACAGATCGCACACGTGTCCGCCAAAAACGTAACCTTTATACAGCAAGCTTTCAGCTTCTTCAAGAGAGATGATCCTTTCGTTTGATACGCACTCGTATAATTCGTCGACACTTACACGCTTTTTTATATAATCAACCGCACATTCTCTCAAAATACTGTCGCTTACTATATCTTCTTCGTTAGTCGGGTGGTTGTCAAAGTTAAGCTCTATATAGTCGGTCACCGGTGTTTCCGACATGGAATTTAAGGGGTGTGCATCTTCATTGTAAAAATAAACGATAACGCGATATGCTCCGTATGGAGAAGCAAGGAAATATTTTCTTACTACCTTTACATCTGTAAACGTGGCTCCGAATATATCGAAAAGCTCTTTTTTTACATTTTCAAGCGACTTGATTATCATTTCGTCCGACTGCCTTTGGTCTATCTGAATTACAGAGCCGTTCAAAACTATCGGCTTATCCTCGTTTTTATAAGGCATGGAAAAACTAAACCTGTATTCGTTTAGCCGTTGCTCCAAACGTATCTCAAGATTTTCTGTTTCAACATAGCTGTCGAAAAAATTGCGCCCAAATACAGTCGACCGAAACTTTATCGTATATCCGGGTATATCAACATCTAAAGCATCGCTCATTTTAGCAAGTAAAGCATCAACTTCTGCTTTGAACTCCGCTCTGTCAAATGACCCCTTATTTCCGACATACCGATACACGTCAAGCGTGTCTTTTTCGGGTATTTCCAAAACGCCCAAATACTCCGACTTTGGCACATACACCTTCGTATAAGCGTTTGTTTCTATGCTGTCGGTTGCCCCAAACAGCTCCGATATCTGCTCTGCCGAATATTTCGCGTCGTCCCAAGTGGGCAAAGTATCAGGCACCGTATCGGGCGACGGTATACTTACGTCGGGCTTTGCCGCACGGAGTATATACGGCAGGGCGGCGCTTACGATAAGCGCAAGGCACGCCGCGAGTGCACCTATGCGTATCCACGCGATCTTCGCCTTTTTCTTTTTATTGAGAACGTCCTTTTTTTCGATATATTCTTCGACAAGTTCGGCTGGTATCTCACTTAATCCTTCGTTCCATTCTTCACGTCTCACTTTAATAGCCCTCACTTTCAAGTTTTTTCCGAAGCCCGTATCGAATGTCGGAAAGCTCCTTGTTCACGGTAGACTTGCTGATGCCGAGAGCGCTTGCAATAGCTCCTATGGCTTCTGCGCCGTAGTATCTGCTCATAAATATATAGCGCTTTCGCTCTGAAAGAGAGCGTACAAACTCCGTTATTACCTCTCCGAGCCTTTTTGCATCAAAGTCCGCAAAGACGTCAGCGCCGTCCGATACGATACCTTCGAGTTCACCTAGCGCCACCGTCATTTCGGACGGAACGGCGCTTTTTTTAGCCCTCTTGTGATAGCGTTTTATCGCGATACGCCTTATTATAACGGTCAAAAACGCTTTTAAGGAGTT
>CALCTE010000220.1 GCA_937893885.1 uncultured Clostridia bacterium
TTGTCAGAAGAGTGGAGGAATGTGTTATAATAGGACAAAAGTTGAAAAAAACGCATAAACACTAGGGTTTTCGCTGGTTTGCCCCACTGAACGCATTGGTGTCAAAAACGGGTTTTATGCGTTTTTTACATAGAAAAAGCGAGGTGGATTCCACCTCGCTTTTTGTTATGCATTTATTAAGATTACTCCATTACGATAGCGATCTTAACGCCCGTGAGAGAGATGTTCTTCTCCATAGCGTCAACATACTGCTCTAAAGGATAGTGGTCAGTTACGAGCTTTTCAACGGGAATACCCATCTCTTTAGCCTTCGTCAAGAAGCCGAGAGTTTCGATATACTCGTTTGCGCTGTATACCCAAGAGCCGACGAGTGTGATCTCCTTGTTGCAGAGGTCGAAGTGGGGGTTCATCGTGCATTCGCCTGCATTTACGAAGAAGCCCATCTCGCAGTATCCGCCGCCGCGACGAACGTACTTGTAAGCGTCAGCAGCTGCCTTGGGAGAACCTGTGCACTGGAATACGAAGTCAGCACCGAAGCCGTGCGTGAGTTCCTGTACCTTTGCAACTCTCTCCTCGATGGTCTTGAGTTCCATAAAGTTAATAACTTCCGTAGCGCCCATTTCCTTAGCGAGAGCAAGACGCTTTTCAACGCCGTCAACAGCGATGATGTTAACAACGCCCGAAGCCTTCAATACAGCGATCTGCATAAGACCGATCGGTCCGCAACCCTGAACAAGTACGGTAGAACCGAAGTTGATGAGGTTCGTGGAGTAAGCGCGGTTGCGAGCGTGTACGCATACGCAAGCGGGCTCGATAAGCATTCTCTCGTCAAGAGTCTTGCCGTTTACAACGAAGATGGAAGAATTCTTTCTTACGAGAATGTGCTCTGCAAACCAACCGTTGTTGTGGTGTTCAGCGTCGTCTTCGATAAGACCGTATACGCCCAGACCTGCGCAGAGGTTGGGAAGCTCGGGATAACGGCGGCAGTAATCGCATTCGCCGCAGAGAAGAACAGAAGTAACAACCTTATCGCCGACTTTGATGGGGTCTCCCTTTGTATCGGTGGTAACGCCTTCGCCGATAGCTACGACTTCACCTGTTCCTTCGTGACCGAGAACGATCTCTTTGTATCCGAAGGGATTGTAACGGTACTCGTGAACGTCGGTTCCGCAGATACCGCAGCCTTCAACCTTTACAAGAATCTCACCGGGACCGGGTGTAGGAATCTCAACGTCGCGGAATTCAACAACCGCTTCACCCTCAACACCGTTTACGATTTTCGGCTTAACAAGATAAGCCACTTTTGAAGTTGCCATAGTAGTACTCTCCTTAATTTATTTAAATTTTATTGTTTTCATTATTTTGCCAAAATAATTATATCAAAATGCAAATGCTTTGTCAATATTGGATATAAAAAATTTGCTTTACTTTTCAATCTTAACCGTAAAGGAATTGCCCGCCGAGTTCGTGTCGGGCGTAATGTATATGCCGTTTTCATCTTCAAACGATGAAAAATAATAATGATTCCCCTCACTGTCCACGATGTAATTTCCTTTTTCATCAGTTCCCGCGGTAAACGAACCGCCGTAATCGTTATAGCCGTAATCGAGCCCTATCTCATCAATAAGAAGGCGCTCTGCCGCATCGCTGAATCTTGTAAATACTATCATAGAATTGCCCTTAAAAGCGCGAAGCATACCGTTAAGCTTTTCATACGCTTCCTCAGCCTTCTCACTCGTTTTAAGCTGAGTTCCGAGATGACCGAGTCCGTATACGTACAAATCGTTACCGAATGTTTCAATTATCGCATCTGCTCCAAACAAGGGGTGGCACGCAAACGCCGCGGCAACGTCAAGCGGTTGATGCGCGTCGAGAAGAGTGATGATCGCCAATGCCTCGGCTTCGCGTTTTTCCTCGTCCACGAAACCGTCACCGTAGTATTTATCTATAAACGACGTTGCGGTATAAGAGCTCGGAACAGTATCAAACAAACGCATTTCCGCATACATCTGAAGCGCGAAACGTTTTAATCCCACCGCTTGTTTGCTGTGATTTATGAGTTTGCCTATACGGGCGTAAACCTCATTCATAAGTTCACTCATGAAGTTCAAGGCGTCCGCTTCGGTAAAATCGCTGAAATCCTCGGCCTTCGCAAGTTTTGCAAGATCATCATACTTATCGAGGCCCCAAGATGCGAACTCAAGCAGTCCCTCTGCGTTATGCTTATATTCCTCAAACGTCATATCAAAGAGAGGGCGGAGCATATCGTAGGTCTTGGTGAATTCTGCGTCGATGTCATCGGAATACTGTTCAAGTAAGCCGTCTATCTCACCTACAAACGCCATTACCATATCGTAACTCCAACGCTGATTTACTACCTTCTTGCGAGCAAAATCAATTAAGCTCTCCGTAGCGGAAAATATTTTTTCCTCGTTTTCGGTCTCGATAGCATCTATAAACACTTCAAATCTGTCGAGAAGACCTTCCAAGGATTCTGCCGCAGTTGCGATGTCGACCTGCTTTCCGTTCATTGAGAACGTGGAAAGTCCCGAATATACCCAAGCGCCCGGGCCGTATTTATAGGGAACGAGTACGGGATGATTTGCCATTACATCAAGAATCTCCGAAACATCCGCTTCTTGTGTACCCATACCGACCGAAGCTGCGGGGCGAACGGAAACAGCCGCAAACTGAACGGAAAGCGCCAAATCATTCTTATGCTCGTTGCTTACCTGCATAACGGAGTCCGCACCATCACCGCGCAGACTCATTCGCATAAGCGTTGCAGCAGGTGGTGCCACCATGGCTACAGTGCCGTAAAGGGGCAAAAGAAGCATAACGCTTACGAGTATCGCGTCTATTGCGCGAATGCCCATACCCGCAAGGCGCGTGCCTTTGTTGTTTTTGTTCAGACTTTCAAGCTTGCCCCAATTTATCTTTTTGCTCACAGATTTGAACACCGCAAGGGTAATTATGAAAAACAAAACAAAAAGTACAAATGACAAAACTATTTCGACAATTCCCTTAATAAATCCGTCGCCAAGCGCTCTAAGCTGCGTTGCCGATTCACCCATAGCAGAGGAAAGCGCGGAAAAAATCGGTCCCGAAAGTGCAAAGCTTATTAGTTTTGCAAGAATTAAGCTTATTCCCGTGGCGACAATCGTTGACGAAAGAGAAATTATCGAGCGTCCGAGATCCTTTTTGTAGCCTGCAATGAGATATACGATAGCAAATATCGCAAGCACCAAGAAGAAAGGTACAAACAAAGCAAGTTTAACGATAGTAAGTAAATCCATAACAAATATCTCCTTAATTTGTTAATTTAATCATAACAGATGGCGAATGTGTTGTCAATATCGGGCTGCGGATTATTTGTTTTTTGCAAACTCCGAGAGCGAGATATGCATATACTTTTTGAAATTTCGGTAAGAGATAAGGATAAAACTACAGACACAGCTTCCTTTATAATTTCTTTATTCCCCACCTTATCACCGGAAAACTCCGTCATTATACGCTCAAAAAGCAACTCAAAAAAATACAGTGTATTCATAAAAAAGCGAGACTTTGGGCTCGATTTTTTCCTCATTTCCCATCTGAAGATACGAAAGAAAGTCCAATATAAACTTATTTTCTTCCTTGACACTCCGAAAGTAATTCAAGCATATGTAATGGCCTTATTTCATGACACATCATATTAATCTTATCAATTTGCTTGTCAATATGATAATGTCCGCAATACCAAACCTCGTAATCCAATTTCTTTTCAATTTTTCCTAGCCACTCTTCAGTTGATCTGTCTATATCGAGTTTAAAAATCTTTTTAGATTTAGCTTTTCGAGGTTTTCTTTTAATTACAGCATTTTGACGTGTAGACATAAACATTTCCGTAGGAAGATAATCAATAGGACAAGTATGGGTCATCATACCATAAATTTTGTAGTCTTCTTCGGATAAAACCTCTTCTACTTTTTGTTTGATTACATTACCGGGCATTTCATCTTCCCAAAACGGTTTATCTTCCTCCAAGCATCGAATTTTATCAACACTATGAGCGCCACCAACTACCATATATTTTTTGCCCTCAAAATTGTAAATTTCACCATCAATTGCAAAATATATATTTGGATATTTAGGCTCATAATACACTTTTCCGCCGCAAAAACTTCTTATTCCGTATGTGCCGACATTTTGAGGTCTTTTTTCCTTGTTTCCATGTAGACAAAACAACGTAATATTAAGATCTGAAATTTCTTTTTTCAACTTATCGTCTCTATCATCTTCATAATAATTGAAACCTGCATCTCCAAGAATAATAATAACATCTTTTCGGCGCGTGTTCATTTCACGGCAAAACTTTTTTACATTGTCAAAATTACGATGTTTATCACCCGTTATAAAGTATTTTGTCACAGACCCGTCATCATAATACGAAACTGTTTTTTCTTCTTTCCATGTGCTTTTGGCAATCAGATGGAAAATGCAGAGCGTCTCTCCACACAGTATCCCTAGGAGCAATCCCGTTATAATGTTTGTTATCGTAATAGGTGTTATAACTAGAACAGAAAACAACGTTCCCGCTACTGCACCTGGAATAATAACCTGTTTCACTGCTTTTAAAATGTGTTTTTGCTCAGTATATGTTGTCAAATGTATACACATCAAAGCAATTGCCGATAAAATTAAATTAATAATAATTATACCTGTTTCCATTTTACTTTATCCTTTTTAAATCATTTTTCATAACTGCAACCTCATTATATAAATCAACCCTGACAACGAGTGTCAGGGTTGATTTGAAATTTGAAAAGTGCGGTCAGCAAAAGCCGACCGCACTAATTTGTTCTTTGTTAACCGCCCTTGCCTGCCTGTTCCTCATAACACTCGGTAGCAACCTCTTGCATATTGAATTTAATGCAAAAGTAAATTGCTTGCGTTGTTCCCAGAAAGCCAACTCTTCTTGGTTTGACGGTATACATACCAACATAATATATAACTTGTTCATTAGCATCTTTTTGCGGTACATACCATTCGAAATCTCCGTATTTTTCTACAATTTGTTCTTTGGTTTTTCCAAGAATCCATTCTTCATTATATTTTGCTTTTTTTGAAAAAAATCCGACAATCAATAATACAATCAATAAGACAGCAACAATCAAGAACAAAGTTTTTTTCATTATGAAAACAAGCCTCCTTGTTTAATATTCACCATGAGCGTATGCTTGCGATTTAACCAGATCACTGTCTAAATGTAATACTCATTATAAAAACCCGATTCATATTCTTCGCCAATCGCCATATCAGCTCTTATCGCCGATTCGTACCACTTATTACCCAACCATGGAATATCGGATTTCCAATCATTAACAGCGTCAGCATGGAACTCAACCTCTGCTGCAAATGAATTGAAATTAACATCCGCTGTATATGTAGACAGTATAGCATATTTCTCAAATAAACTCAAGTTGTTTTTGTCAGCTATACTAATCGTCCTGCTGTTTGCATTATACACATTGTATCCGGCATTTTCGTTGATTTGAACAAGCCAATTAGGAACTCGAACAAGAGCATTTCATTTATTTATTAATGCCAATATTGCATCGTTGTCCAACCGTATATTCTCAAGTTGTGCGTCTATAGAGTCAATCTCGTCGAGAATTGCGATAAAATTATTTGGCACTGAAATAGTTCCGTCAATACATTTTTGTGCAATGAGATTCACATATTCTTCTGCCACAAGATAAGCGCCCTTTGATTTTACATCTGCAAAATACATGCAATCCCCTCATCATGTTCATAAACTCCTGGACCAGTAACTTTATTTAAAGCTTGCAATAAATTATATGTATTTTGCTTTGTTGCTGATTCGATACAATTCATTATGATATTTTCATCTAGATTAATAAATGATATGGTAACGCCTGGATCATCAAAATCCGAACTTCCTTTAACATAATCATTTTCCTGTTCTCGCATTTTGCAAAGACCATATTTAAGGATTGAATCGCTTTGGATCGCAAAAATATACCAGTCATCGTAATACGCTGTAACATTCGTCACATCATTAGTATCGACATTTTCTGACAAATATCCTATACCATTTCTTGTTAAAATAGTTGACAAAGGGTCTGTAACTAAAAAGAATCCGTCATCAGTATATTTGACATTTGACAATGCTATTGTATTGTCGAAAACAAAATCCTTAAATAGATCGGGAAAATCTATAAATACATTGCAACTATCTACATAACAACCATCGTCAGTTGTTACAGTAATGAGTGTACTACCTGCTTTCTTGGCTACAATTCGTCCCGTAGTCGAATTCACTTCGGCTACGCTTGTGTCAGTACTACACCACGTAACGCTCTTATTCGTTGCATCATACGGATAAATGTCGTAACTAAGATAGGTCGTATGGCCCACATTCATTGTGTAGTTTGCGTAACAAATATCAATTCCTTGTACATAAACAGGTTCTTCTACCCGTATATCGCAACTGCCTCTTCTTCCCGTACCATCTTGAGCCGTAGCATAAATAGTGGCACTGCCAACATCTCTTGCTTCCACTCTGCCTGTTGCTTCATTTACCCATACCACACTTGTATCACTGCTGCTCCAACGAATCAATGTGTTGTCCGCATCAATAGGACAAATATCAGCATACAGGCGATCTGTCTCTCCCGCAAACATTAAAAGTGATGTCGTATTAATTGTTACGCTCTCAACCGGTACGTTTACCGTAACCTCACAACACGCACTCTTGCCGCTTCCGTCTTGGGCACATGCTCTGATACACGCCTTCCGCTTCCTATTGCAGTAACAACTCCCGACGGTCCTACTCTTGCAACAGATGGGTCGCTTGTTTCCCAACGAACCGTATTATTCGTAGCATTAGACGGTTTTACTGTAGCATTAAGCGCTACTGTTGCGCCCTTGTTCATAGAAACATCCGTTTGGTATATCGTTATACTCTCAACAAATACCGTGTTTGTAACTGCTATACTAAAGTATCCCGTATTGTTTCCATAAGCCCTTGATTTAATATAATATGTCTGGTTGGCTATTAAGCGGCTCGTTATCTTGAAGTTTAGCTCAGAACCATCATCATCGTGATCAATCTCTGTTCCGTCAGAATCATACAGATAACCATATGTATCTAATGAACCTACGGTATATATTGTGTAATATGCCGTAGTGCTTGGTGTGAACTTATACCATATCTCAGCACCGGGACAACAAATTTCACCACTTTGCCAACTGTTTAGGCTGAGGTCGATTGCACTCGACATCTCATCATTCTCTGTCGATGCTATAGTATAGTCTATTCTCAGATTGAATTCTCCCGTATTACCGCCATACGCTCTGACACACAAATAATATGTCGCACCGTAAGTCAACGAGCGCGTAATACTAAAGTTCATGTTGCTGCTATCATCATTGTATGCTATGTAAGAACCATTGGCATCATACAGATACCCCATCGTATCCAATGATCCTTCAGTATATATTGTATACTCCAAAGCATTGCTTACGCTTGCGGTGAATCTATACCATCTTTCAGCATACGGGCAGTGAATACTTCCGCTTTTCCAAGTTGACAAAGGCAAATATATCGCACTCGACATATCATTTGAGCAATCATCACAGTCGCCGTCGGAGCCACTGCCGTCGCCATAACATAGCACTGAAGCTTCACTGTCATTGATACTTGCTCTTGAAATCAATGATATATCATTTTGCTGTGTATTGATTATATCATAATTTCCTGCATTTGTCGATAGTTTTTGTCCGTTTGTCGACGAATTTTCAGACTGCTTTACCGCTTGCGTCATTTCCACTCGTTCAACACATTCAAGCGTTTTGATTGCAGCAAGCTGTTCCATACTCATTTTCACAGTAACTGCACTGTCTTTATCCGTATGATTAACAATCACTGCTCCTATCCTCTTAAGTTCTGATAGAATTACTTCTTTGTCTGATAAGGTATAGAACACAATGAAAATAAATTTCTCCTTACTCTCAGATCTATGGGCTATTTTTCTGCGTTCTTAATTTTTTCTTCTTCAGACTCTAAATATATTTCTCTATTCGTTTCTTCCATAAAATATTCCTTTCTTTATTTTTTATTATTTTTGCAGCTGCACATTGATTATATAAATAACCCTGACAATTAACGTCAGGGTTGTAGTTGTTTTTTAAATTTTTCTTACATAATCAAGCGATATCCATCCTGCACCGGATTTGAGTTTTCCCCATTTGGTTGCACCAACGCCGATCTTTTCTTCAACTATGGTATAAACACCTTTGTCTGTAATAGATCCTACTTTTGCCATGTTAGTACCCGCCCCTTTTCGAATGTTCAAGCATTCCACTGCTATTTTTACTCGATATGGACAGCCACCGGCTGTAGATTCTTCATCTGTATTTACCGTAGCCGATTCTTTGGCTTTTTTTACAACAGTTAAATACTTTTTGTGAATCGGACTACAAATCGAATTTGTGCCGTTTTCATTTTTATCTATCACAATTCGATCACCGGTTGGTGTATTGGCTACATACCAATTTTGCGTTTTAACCCAAGACGGTATGGACTTACCGTTATAATAAGTTGCATTAGAAGATATGGAAACAAGGTCGCCTTTTTCAATAGATGTATTTACAATTACAGCTTCTTCTTTATTCTCTTTCTCCCCTTCATTTATTTTCAGAATCTCCGAAACCAACTTTCTAAAATCATCCATTGTTTCACCGAATTTCTTCATCCAATGTTCCGGATCACCATGATTGCTCCCGTATCCTTTTCTATAGGCCTCGCAGTGTCCAACAATATTATCAACGTCAATATTATATGTGCGACATAAATGAGCGCAGTATTCTGCAGCAACCGCAAACACTTTTTTATAGTAGGTTTTATCAGTGAGTTTGTCCTCGCAAATCTCAAACTGAATATAAGCGGGGTCATAGTTATAGCTGCCGTTCTTGCCCTTTCCAACGCCCCAGCAACACATGTTGTGCGGAAGTATTTCTGCTACACGAATTTGTTTGTTTTTATCGTATCCGATAAATGAGTGTACACAAACCTTTCTGCCTCCTGGTGTAGCTGTATTCCAATGATTCCCGTATTGATTGGTTCCCACCTCATCTGCGGCGTCCACATACCGTTTCAAATTAGGGTTATTCGCGCCGGTAGAATGCACCACAATGCCTTGAGGAAGCATTTTTTGAGCAGTAATGTAACAAAGATTTTTCTCTGCATACGCTTTGATAATATCAAGCATTTTATTCCTCCTTTTTTGCCTGAATGTATAGTTGATTCGCATATACACTTGCTCCCGCCACTAGAACGCCCTGCGTCACAGCCGTAAATATCGCAGATGCAGCTTCTTGAAGTCCGGATATGTCTGCAGTCGCAATAACCCAAATTGCAGATAACACAACCGCCGACACTCCAAGTACAATAGGAATCCACTTATCAGGCAATTTGCTCTTTTTGAGTCCGATTCCGATAAAATACA
Organism: uncultured Clostridia bacterium; assembly: GCA_937893885.1. Classification (GTDB taxonomy): domain Bacteria; phylum Bacillota; class Clostridia; order Oscillospirales; family CAG-272; genus CALCTE01. The sequence continues at coordinate 9,513 of CALCTE010000220.1, forward strand.
ATACCGGAACCAAAATTAAAAGTTCTGTTTTGATATAATCCTTATAATTCAAATCTTTTCCTTTCTCAAACGAGTATCATCCCTATAATTGTTGAGATGAGACCTCCAGACAAAGCAGCAATTATTGCTGTAATTATTTGATGCATTCGTTGCTTTGGTATAGAATCAATCTCATCAATCTTTCTCTCATGCTTCGCCAGATGCTCGTTGGTGTGTTTTAATTCATTGGCAAGAGTTACAAGCGTCTCATTCATAGAACGTATTTCCGCCTGAACCTCTTTCATGGCACTCATATCACGTTCCAGAGTTTTAATTCTCTGCTCGTGACCTTCGATGATAACTTCAATGTCCATCTCATCCTCCTTTCTCGGCTGTGTAATGATTATAAAAAATAACCCTGACAACAATCGTCAGGGTTAAAAATTTATTTTCTGTGTCGCATAGAATATAAATCTATTATTTGTTTTAATGAGGTATCCTCATCAACAGTGTAAAGCACCTTGTTACCACGAGCATCCGTCTCACTTACAAGATCGTTACCGGCGTTTTCAACGCAGTTACAATCGGGAGTAAATCCAAAGGCACGGTAGATAGTGCCAAACTCACCATCAGTAAAGGTGGTTTCGGTAAGTACATTACCGAACTTATCCTTTGCTTCATTGAAGGTCGGAGTAGTATCGGTAGTTTCGGTGCTCTCTTCGCTCTCACCTGTGCTTTCTACAACAAAGTCAGAAGCGGAAAGGCCGGTTTCAAGACTATTGCGTACAAGTTGAATATCATCAAAGTATGCCGTGCCGGTGTTGTAACCGTAATCACAATACACACGTACATAGTTGATAGTACGATACTTGCTCTTTGAAAACTGAACAGAAGCAAACTGCCATTCTTCAGTACAAGGTGAGAAATCCGCAGTAAAGGTTTCGCTGCCGTATTCTCTGTAGTAGGTATCATAATAGTACACCACTGCACGAAGTCTGAAGGTAGGAGTAGTAATACCTTCACGCTCGTGATTTGGCAGACCATAACCCTTTGCCCAACCGGAGAGTGTAAAGGTTTCGCGGGTAGAACGGGTTTTCTTCACAGTTACATTCTGATAAGCGTAACGATTGGATTCAAGATTACCTGTCATCATAAGAGAACGACTCATATTAAATCGAGTACCAATTGTGTAAGAAACTCCGTAAGATCTGCTCCAACCACTGCTACGCTCAAAGTTGCCGTTTTCTAGCATATTATAAGCGTTGGCATATGGATTGTTTTCGAGCTGTGCACCGTCAACATCAACAGTTCCTCTGCCGCTTGTCATAATCTCAACCTTAACGCTCTGAGCCGATGCAATCTCAAACGGTGCAATCAGACGAATGTATTCAGAGCTTACCGCAGTAAGACGTTCACTTTCTGCCAGAACGTTATCCGAAGTATCGGTTACACGGATAAATACACCGGGGTTGTCGCTTCCACTGAATGCGCCGCCAATCTTGACATATACAGAGAAGGTATACTCACCCGCAGGCAGAGTATTGGAAACCTGATAAATTCCGTTAATGCTATCCTGTCCGTAGTTGCGGAGCCAACAGGTCTTACCGCCGAACTTTGAATAAGAATCATTGCTGTAGTTGCTTACAGTAAAGCCACTGCAGTTACAGGGCATACTGTACCAATAAGAGAGATTCTCAAAGTTATGGCCGATAAGAAGGTTGTTGATATTGCTTACAATATTCGCACCACCATCGCCCGAGTGGGGATGAATACCGCTTTCTTCACCTTCAACACCGATATTACCGGTATCTTCGGAGTAAACGTATTCACTTACGATATTACCCTCATCATCAAAGGTATACACCGTCTTAATCACATTATCGTAGCAATCACCTTCGTCTGCATCCATCTGTTCAATTGTCTGCACAATAGTCCTGCCGGAAGATACAGAGTAGGAATAGGTGGACCTATCGCCCTGAACGAAAGTGCCGTTTCTGACACCGTATTCAGTCACGCTATACAGACGGTTTCCACTGTAGGAATATGCCACTTTATACACATTGTTTCCGTTCGCGTCAAGCAGAGTTACCGCAGTAGGTTTATTGGAAGAATATGTAAATCTTACCTTTTTGCCGTCCTGATAGGTAATGGAGCTGAGAAGGTTGCCTGAATAAGTATAAAGAATGTTTGTTTCATCAGGAGCAGTAATCGAAGTAAGGAAGCCGCTACTGTTATAAGCAAAGCTGAAATCACGGCCTGCACCGTCTGTAACCGAGGTAATACGGTTAGAAGTGTAAGTGATATCCATATGGTTGCCTGCAGTATCCTTAATCTGAACAAGCCTGCCCATAGAATCAAACTGATAGGTTTCGTCACCCTGCTTGAGTGTACGCTTGACGGGATCGTACATCATATCTCCGCCGTTTATATCCTCATAAAGTTTATAGCACTGCGAGTTGTTATAGCATACCTGCTCATCACTTTTCTTAAAGAAAGTCTCATCGCCGTTTTCACCGATATAAACATAACCGCTATAGCTTTCACCATCATGCTGAAATGTCGTAAACATCATACTCTGCATTATGTTGAGTTTATAACCAAAACCAAGCTTCATCGCGGAGAAGTTTGCAGTAGAAAGCTTAATACTGCTGTTAGCAGTATACTGATATGCATACAAAGCGCTGTTGTAAAGGTGCTTAATTGTGACAGGCATACGGTTACCCGCCCACGCAAAATCCTCAGACTCAAACATCAGATTACCGCACTGAAGGTCAATACTTCCCTGACCGAAGCAGCCGATCTCGTGGGTATGAGTTCTGTAAGAAGTATTTACGCCGTAAGAGGATTCGTAAGTGACGATAAACTGAGGGGCGTAAGAACCGCTGTACGCACTACCGTAAAGGGATACATAGTTATTGGTGGAATAAGACTCATCAATCATTTTAAGGACGAGATTCGGAGAATACGATTCTCCCTTGTTAATCTTATCTACCAAGGTAGTAACGTCAAAACTGTAACTTACAACCTCACCTTCGGCAAAGTGCCCAATCTGCATTTTAGCAAAATCGATGAGATTAGAATCGTGGTGCGGCTCGTAAAAGCCTGTGCAAATCTCATCAGTCACCTGATAAAGACCGAGTTTGGGACATTCGCCACACTCACTTACACCGGATTCCTGGAAGAATTTGAGCTCCGCTTTCTTAATTCTGGGATTGCGGGGCAGTGTAGGCATATTGAAGCTCATATACATACGGTTAGGGGAATAACAAACAGTTGTACCCGTGCCTGTATTGCCGCTATCATCACAGTCGTTGGAATCTGCGTTTGTATAGGTAATGCCTACAGTATAATCACCTGTATTGTTGCCATATGCTTTTACACGAACATAATATGTAGCTTTATAGGCTAAATCAGCATTAATGCAAAAGTTGTAACTGCTGTAATCATCGTTACTCGCAA
>CALCTE010000221.1 GCA_937893885.1 uncultured Clostridia bacterium
ATGACGGGCATGCCCGTAGCCGCGGGAAACATCGTCAAAGTCGTTGAACATGTCGTTGTAGTCACCGTTCTTTGCGTTGACATTCACATGGTTCACATCGCCTTCCGCGCCGTTGAAAAATATACAAGGTGCGTTTGTTATCTCGGAGATTCTATCTACCATAACGCCGGGCCAGTCTCTTGTGAAAGAGCAGTTACGAGCTGCAGCTGTAGGATGAGCGGCAAAATGTGCAATACTTCCGATATTTGCTCCGTCAAGCGTTTTAAAGCTTATCAGCGTTACCGTGGGGTCGTACGGTCCGTCCGGGTTTCTTCCCAAAATAACGTTACCGTTTTCATCGATCTCACGACGGTTGATTCCCGCAAGTGTTTCGGCTGTGCCGAATCCCATTACCGCAGGCTGCATCTTTGAAATCGCATTTTTTGATGCTATTACTGCTTTAGGTAAAAAATGTTCAAAAACATAACTGCCGTCAGAAGTTCCCCAACCCGCAGAGGTACGCGTGATCGGACCCGAGTGAGTGTGAATTGACGAGATAATGATATTTCTTGCATCAATCCCCGTTTCCTTAGAAATTGCCTTGCTAATTTCCATCGAGTCGCTTGTATTTAAAGCGCAGAGCTCTGCACTGATGAGAAGGAGAGTGGTTTCGTCTTGCTTAATAGCGGCAACACCGACTGTAAGCGGATCATAGATTTTTTCGGCGTTACGAATAATTGATGCGGGATATCCGTAAAGGGGACAGCCGAGCTCGGGAGTAATATCCTCTTTAGCCATACCTACAAAGAAATTAGATGTTTTTGTTTCCATAATTTTATCCTCCACGTATAAATTATTTCTTTCCTTTAAGGTTTGCTTTCGGGAAATACGTAATTCTAAGGTTGGTGCAACCGTAAGGAACAAGCTCAAGAGGAATCTTATCGGTTACAGTCTGATACTTCTCGAACGGCTCAAGTGTCTTATTTGCATAAGGAGCAGTCAAGAAAGGTGCTTTATAACAATGTGTGTGAAGCTTTATCATAGGATTGAGCCAAGCATATCCGTTAGGCTCGATCTCCTCAATAGTGAAGTCCTCGGCAGACCAATTCTCGTCAACTGCAATATTCCAAGGATACTGATATCTTCTCATGCCGATACGCTCGTGAATATCTTCAATATCAGCATCGACGTACGTAGGAATGATCTCCCACCATGTCCAACCTTCAGGGAGGGGAGTCATAGGACTGCCCTTAACGGGTCTCCACTCTTCAGGAAGATGACATGCGTATACGAGGGGTCCGTATTTTACTGCCAGAGGATATTTCGAAGCAGCATCACTATCATCGATGGTTACGACCTTAATAGATGCATTGAAGGAGATTTCAACAACGTCGCCTGCTTTCCAAGCTCTGTCAAGAGATACGTAGTTGTCCTTTGCAATGACGCTTTGTTCTTCGCCGTTGATCTTAACGGTATAGCCTTCATTCCAAACGGGAAGCTTAAGGTTAAGTGCAAATTCTTTATCTTTCTTAATTTCAAATGATACGTTATTTCTGAAAGGATAATAGGTTTTTTCTTCGAGCTCAATACCGTTATAGTTAAGCGTACAGGGACCGTATGCCATTACGTATACGTTGTCGTTTGCATCGGCAACAAACATATTTCTTATGAACTCGGGAAGAACTCTTACTGCGTTTACGGGACAGCAAGACGTTGTGTAAACGGGTGCATATACCTGATGGTCTCCACAGAATGCCGAGGATTTTTCGGTTGCAAATATCTGGTTGGGAGCGTTGAGATAGGGAATAGCCTTTTCGTCGTCCTTCTTTCTTGCGCCCATCATACCGTTATAGAAGTTTTCTTCCATATAGTCACCGTATATTGATTTACCGGTTATACATGAAAGATAAGAGTAAGAGGTATTGAGAAATGCGTAGTTGCAGAACTCAGTTTCACCTGTAGCACATACGGGACCGAGATACTCTGCTATGTTTACGGGGCTTCCCGTTATGTGCATAGATTTAGAACGGAGTAGAGAAAGCTGTCTTTCAGATGCTTTGAGAAGTTCTTCGCGTCCGGTTGCGCTGTAAACAAGCGCGGGTATTGCTACGTGGTGCGCAACGCCTGCGGTATGGTTGGAAAGATATTGAAATTCATCGTAAAGCATTGATTTATAAGATGCTCTGAAAATATCTTTTTCGCAGACGTATTCAAGATATTCTTCCGCATATTCGACAAGACGCTCGTCGCCCGTAAGCCAATATGTAAGGATCATTCCTTCCATTAGACCCTTACCTGCGTAAACAGTCTTGTTGTCACCTGACCATTTATCGACGAACCATAACATACAACGGTGTACGGCGTCAAGAATATCTTCTCTGCCTGTTACTTCATAGAAAGCGAGAAGACCGCGCATAGCACAAACTACCTGCGCGTTATAGTCGTCGTATATATTATCGCCTTTCTCAAAATACGTTCCGAGATAGCCGTCGGGCTGCTGATTTTTCATCATAGCATTCACCCAGTTTGTTGCTGTCTCTATCATTTCGGGGTCATCGAGAATGAATGCGTGCTGTATGTATCCTGCCCAATAGTTACCGGATATTTCAGCGCCCCAACCGGGTACGTTAGCACCGTCTTCTTTCCAAGCGGGGACGGCTCTTCTCTCGATATAAGGATAGTAGATCATCTCGGGCTCAAGTTCGTGAAGATGCCCTGACATTCCGTCTTTGGCGATAAGAAGCTGTTCTTTTAAAAATCTTTCTGCTTTAATCGCGCCTAAAGGAAGTTGCTTGAATTTTCTCAAATCTTTCATATTATTTACCTCTTTCGCACATTTATTTTAAAATTATTTTTGTACGTATATGCATCATTACAATGCTTCACTTATAAAACGCTTGTCTGCACTGTATTTATTCAATGGTTGTTTTTCCTGAATTGTACGGGTGAAACCCCCGTAATCTTTTTAAAAGTTTTACTGAAATATTGCTGTGTGGAAAAACCGAGCTTATCCGAGATTTCTGCAATGGATAATTCGTTGTTCATTAAAAGCTCCGATGCTTTTTTTACTCTTTTTGAGTTAATATATTCGCTTACCGTGCACCCAAGATGAGTATGAAACATCTTATAAAGAGAACTTTTGGGAATAAGAGTTGCCTTTGATATCTCCGAAATCGTCAGATTCTTATCAATGTTTTCTTTTATAAACGAAAGAGCCCGGTCAAAGGAAGGTTCGTATTTCGGAATAAGCATATTTTCAAACAGAATATATTTGACCACCATTATCGCAACATTTAAAATACTGTCAATTTTATCCTGTCCGAATACAGGCAGTTCATTAAAATGTTTTTTGAGCTCGATAAGTTCGTCGGAGGTGAAAAAGCTTTTCTCCTGAAGCTCGGAATAACTTTCGTTTGTCTTTATTTGTCCAAGTATCAGATATGCAATGATCTTTTTTTCGTAAAATATCGGAATACCGATATCCAAAAGCCCTGCATGACAAATATGCATGACGGTGCGGCCTTCTGTTTTGCACTTTTCAAGTAAATCGGAATCAGAACGTCGACAAGCAAGGCCGCCGGCTTCGTTTTCTTGAATCATGGCGCAATACTTAATGTCATTTTGTTCTTTGTAATTCAAAAGATTAAAATTTAAGTCGTAAACAGCAAGCTTTACGCCTGTAGCTATAAGAAAATCACTGCTCAACTTTTCAATTTTTTCGGGTTTATAATTAAGAATCATTTTTCATCTCCGTTTAAGCCCAATTTATTAACCGTGAGTGAAGCGTTCCTTTTTCTTGGGAGTATAGGGTTTCATTTTCTTTAATATTCTCATATTTTCATTTATTATGACTGTATCGGTGTCATCTGTAAGCTTATATACATTTGCAAGACGGAAGATGTCTATCTCGTAACCACCGCGTACAAACTGATCTTTACTCGGAAGATAGAAATTTGAGCCGTTTGTGTTACACATGCAAAGAGTATTCGCGAAAGGGCTGTATTTTCTTAATCTCAAGGATATTTCACTGAAAAGTTCAAACTGAAAGGGAACGAAAGCTACGGAATTAAATGCAAAAACAGTCTGGTCAAGCTTCATTTCCGTTTCAAATGGAATGTTATTTTTATACATATCAATTATAGCGGAGACTTTTGCATATTCTCTGTTTTCTACTTGAACCAAGTGTTCTTTAGCGTCGAGTTCCGCAAGGCGTGTTTCAGCTTCTTCAAGTGTCCATTGTTTATCGTACGGAAGAGTAATAACATCTGATTCTGCTTTAAATTCGACCTCACTGTATTCTTTGATGCTGTTGTATGCACGCATTGCGTCGATTGCGGCAAGACTTCCTATCTCGTATACGTAGCGGATATCTCCCGTAGGCACGTCTGTCTTTGTCCAATCGGCTGTATCGCCTGTAGTCTGACCGTTTGAAAGTCTCGGACCCATATCGCCCTCGGAACCGTTAAAAAAGAGGGTTAGAGCGCCGGTCTCTTTTTCCACTCTGTCTATCATAACGCCGGGCCAGTCACGTGTGATTTCGGGATTTCTTCCGGCAGAAGTTCCGTGTGCACTATAGTGGATAATGTTTGCTACAGAAGTACCGTTAGTATCTCTAAAGTTTACGACAGTCATTTCAAGATCGGCGATACCGTAAGGATTTTGTCCCAATAGAACAGTGCCGTCTTGTTGCATTTCACGTCTGTTTACGCCAACCTCACTGCGCGTCGTTCCGACACCCATAACAGCAGGTGTGAGATTTGCGACGGCTTCCTTTGCTGCTTTGACTGTTTGAGGAATAAATATTTCATTTATAAATGATTCGTTTGCGCTTCCCCAGCCCTTTGCAGATTTCATTGCGGGACCTGAATGCGTATGTATCGCGGATATTGTAATATTTTTGAAAGGAACGTTTGTTGCTTCGGAAATAAGTGTACGAACTTCATTTCCAAGGTCGACACCTATTGATACAACGTCTACGCTTATGAGGATCGCCTTAAGCTCTCCTTGTTCTACGGCAAGCGCAGTTGCTCTCAAATCATCATTGACTTTTGTAGCTTTTCTTTGAAATTCATATCCGTAAAGAGGAGTTCCGAGGGGAGGAGTAATTATTTCATATGCTACGCCAACTTTAAATGGATTTTTCATAGTGTTACTTCCTTCATCAAATCTTTAATATTGTTCTTTGAAGTCATTATAACACGAATATAACACTTTGAAAAGACGGTTTGTTCCAAATATTTATACTATATTCCACTTTATAAAATCTTAAAAAGTTATTTGAAGATAACTAAAAACAAGTACATATAAAAGCAATACATTATTTTTCATTTTGAGAATTAAGCAACATTTCATGTTTTATTTTGTAATATATGACAAACAAAAATTAACATAAAAAAAGTCGACAAGCTTCTCAAGAAACTTGTCGACTTTTGGCGCGCCGCGGGGGACTCGAACCCTCGACCTTTTGGTTCGTAGCCAAACACTCTATCCAGCTGAGCTAGCGGCGCAAGGCACAAATCGTGCTTACATATATTATCACAACCGCAGGTGCTTGTCAATACTTGAAACGAAATATTTTTATTTTTTCAAAAATTTTGGTAAATCTATTGACAAAAGGAAAAACTAATGTATAATTGTATACACTTATACAAATATGGAGGAGAATTATGCTCGAAATCTCAAAGAAAACGAATTTATTGGAGGAGAACAACTACGCGTATCAGCTTCAAGACGTAAAAGAACCGGAGCTTTACAGACAGATATATAACTATGAAGAGGTCCCAAAGGTTCCGTTTAACCACAGGCGTTCACCCATGAATATGCCTGAAAATATTTGGATAACCGATACAACTATGCGCGACGGTCAGCAAAGCGTTGAGCCTTACACCGTAAATCAGATAGTAGATCTTTACAAACTTATGTCAAAACTCGGCGGTGAAAAGGGCATAATTAGGCAGACGGAGTTTTTTATATATAGTAAAAAAGACAGAGATGCCATTGCAAAATGTCAGGAACTTGGATATAGGTTTCCAGAGATAACAACTTGGATAAGGGCAAGCAAGGAAGATTTCAAAATGGTAAAGGAGCTTGGTATCAAAGAAACGGGGATACTTGTTAGCTGCTCTGATTATCATATTTTTAAGAAATTAAAAATGTCAAGAAAAGAAGCAATTGAGAAGTATCTTGCTACTGTTCACGATGCTTTTGAAGCGGGAATCATTCCGAGGTGCCATTTCGAAGATATAACGAGAGCGGATTTTTACGGATTTGTGCTACCGTTTGTGAATGAGCTTCAAAAAATGTCAAAAGAAGCGGGAATTCCCGTTAAAATTAGAGCCTGCGATACGATGGGCTACGGAGTTCCTTATCCTGAAGTCGCTCTCCCGCGAAGCGTTCCCGGTATTATATACGGTTTGCAGCATTATTCGGACGTTTCAAGCGAATGTCTTGAGTGGCACGGTCATAATGATTTTTATAAAGCCGTTTCGAATGCATCGACTGCATGGCTTTATGGTTGCAGTGCGGTCAACTGTTCTCTTCTCGGTATCGGTGAAAGAACAGGTAACGTTCCTCTTGAAGCTATGGTATTTGAATACGCATCTCTTAAGGGAACGCTTGACGGAATGGATCCCACGGTCATAACAGAGATAGCCGAATACTTTAAAAATGAAATCGGTTACAATATTCCGCCCATGACGCCCTTTGTAGGCGACAATTTCAACGTAACGCGTGCAGGTATACACGCTGACGGTCTTTTGAAAGATGAGGAGATATACAATATTTTCGATACAGCAAAAATACTCAACAGACCTACGGACGTAATGGTTACTAAAACTTCCGGTCTTGCAGGTATTGCATTTTGGATAAACAGACATTATAAGCTTGAAAAAACCGATAAAGAGGTTGACAAGAAATCGCCACTTGTGATAAAACTTAAGGAGTGGATCGATCTTGAGTATGAAAACGGAAGACAAAGCTCGATCACTAAAAAGGAACTTGAAACTAAAATTAAGGAGTACGGCGGTATAGCCGAATAATACTATGGCTGATTTAAAATTTGTTTCTCTTGCTGACAGTGCTTTTGAGCGTTTGGAAAATGATATTTTAACGGGAGTTTACGAGAAGAACGACGTACTGACGGAGATCGCTCTTTCGAAAGAACTCGGTATAAGCAGAACACCCGTAAGAGAAGCAATCAGGCGACTTGAACAGGAAAATCTTGTGAAGCTTACCACAAGAGGAATCGTTGTTTGCGGACTTACCGAGCAAGATATTGCGGACATCTATGAGATAAGAGGCAATATCGAGAGCTTGGCGACTGCAAAATGCGCTGAACATATAAGTGATAAAAAGCTTGAAAAGCTTGGCGAGTTAATTGATCTTCAAGAGTTTTATACTATGAAGAACGATGCCGAAGATATTAAGGAAACGGACAGTAAATTTCACGATTTTATATATGAAAATTGCAACAGTCCGATACTCGAAAATATCTTGACCTCCCTTCACCGTAAGGTTCAGAAATACAGAAAGCTCTCCGTTCAAGACAGCGATAGAGCACGCCTTGCTGTAGAGGAACACAGACAGATATATAAAGCTCTCGTGTCTCGAAACAGCGAGCTTGCAGCATCGCTTGCACGTAAGCATATTGAAAACGCCAAATCAAGTATTATTAAGAAGGTTTAAAAATAAAATGGGACTTACTATAGCACAAAAAATTATTAAAGCCCACCTTGTTTCCGGAGATATGTCAAAGGCGGGCAACGAAATTTCATTAAAGATAGATCAGACTCTTACACAAGATGCAACAGGAACGATGGCGTACCTTGAGTTTGAGACAATGGGTATTGACAGAGTCAAAACGGAGAGATCCGTTGCGTATATCGACCACAACACTTTACAGTGCGGCTTTGAAAATGCGGATGACCACAGATACATACAGAGTGTTGCGAAAAAGCACGGCATTTATTTTTCCCGTCCCGGCAACGGCATTTGCCATCAAGTTCATCTTGAACGCTTCGGCAAGCCCGGTAAAACACTTATCGGCTCCGACAGCCATACGCCTACGGGCGGTGGAATAGGTATGCTTGCATTTGGTGCGGGTGGACTCGACGTTGCCGTGGCAATGGGCGGCGGTGCTTACTTTATAACGATGCCTAAAATGTATAAAGTGAACCTAACGGGAAAATTAAACGATTTTGTTACAGCTAAGGACGTAAGCCTTGAGATACTTCGTATATTAAGTGTAAAGGGCGGCGTCGGAGCAATAATAGAATGGGGCGGCGAGGGAGTAAAAACACTTTCCGTGCCCGAAAGAGCAACTATAACCAATATGGGAACTGAACTTGGCGCAACTACGTCGATTTTCCCTTCCGATGAAATAACGAGAGAATTTTTAAAAGCCGAAAACAGAGAGGACGACTACGTAGAACTGTCATCTGACCCCGACGCTGTATATGACAGAATAATTGACATAGACCTCTCTACACTCGTTCCGCTTATTGCTTGTCCTCACAGCCCCGATAATATTGCTACGGTTGAAAGCTTAAAGGGAACCAAGGTAGACCAAGTCTGCATCGGCTCTTGTACGAATTCATCACTCGCGGATATGTTGAAAGTTGCGGCGCTTCTCAAAGGAAAAACTATATCTCCTAACGTAAGCCTTTCAATTTCACCCGGCTCAAAGCAAGTGCTTTCCATGCTTGCTTCTTCTGGGGCACTTACCGATATCATAGCTTCAGGCGCAAGAATTCTCGAATGTGCTTGCGGACCTTGTATAGGAATGGGATTTTCTCCGAGCTCGGCAGGTGTTAGCTTGCGTACCTTCAACAGAAACTTTTTGGGCAGAA
>CALCTE010000222.1 GCA_937893885.1 uncultured Clostridia bacterium
CCTGTGACATATTCACGATATCCTTGTATTTATCCTTATCCCTCTGGAATTCTTCCCACGAGACGAATATGCCGTTGATAATAAGCCCCTGTGCGAAGCCGCCGATACTGTCGGGGATAGGGTTAAGGAAGCCGAGACCGGGCTTTCCGTTCTGAACGATGTCCGCCGCAATACTTGCCATATCGCTGCCGCCCACACCGGGCATTGTGAGGTTCAGAATATCTGCCACCTTATCAAAGCCGGAAAGAGCGAGGAAGTTTTGCTGGAGCTGATCCATATCTTCCTGGGTAAACTTCAGCTTTTCCTTGACAGCGGCGACCAGCACCACGTCGTTGACAGCGTTTTGCGGATCTTTGTATCCGTCCACGGAGGAACAAGCGCGTTTGAGTACGCCTATGATCTCATCGTCATCCAATGAGCCGCCCACGCCGCAGGTGCCGTTCAGCTTCACAGACGTGCCGTCCGGCATGGATACCAAAAGATAGGCAGGATAGCTGCCCTCTAATTTCGGCACGTCGGGACGAAGATATTCGAGCCAGGACTGCTCCTGCAAGGTGAGTGCCTGCGCAGGAACGGCGGGGATCATAGCAAGGGTAAGGCAAAAAACAAGGCAGAGTGTCAATATTCTTTTCATACGCTTCATTTTCTACCCTCCGATCTTATCCGCAAGGGCGTTGATCTGTGTCAGCAGATCGCCCTCGGCATTTGCCTTTGCGGTTGTTATATAGGTCTTGGCGGCTTCATTGTCGCCCATCGAGGCGCTGAGTAACGCCGCCATATAGTTGATAGAGCCGTCGCTTGGGAACACGTACAAGCCCTGATTCAGAAATTCAAGGGCCGATCCGCTGTCTCCCGCATCGATGGCATAAGCCGCCGCACTGCTGTACAATGTCGGCTCCAACGGATTGGCAATGAGAGCATTCAGCGCACATTGCAACGCCTCCGTCGGGCGGTCAGAGCGTTCCTTTGCCATTGCCAAATGGTAATAGGGCGAGAACTCCGCACCCGTGCGCTCGGCAAGGAGCTTGGTTCTCGGCGTGTATGCCTGATACACGGTGTTTTCAAGTGCAGATACATCCTCTTTCAGCTCGTAAAGCTCGTCCACCGTCATATTGCGCAGATAGTAAAAATCGCGCTCGGTGTACATTGGGTTGGCTTTTGCTTTCGTGTAGCATTCCTCGGCTTCGGCATCCTTTCCCTGAATGGTAAAGAGCAAACCTTCAAAGTAGAAGGGTGCGGCAGAGCCGGGACCGGCTCCCACAATAGCATCCCAATCCTTATAGGGAGCCGTGCCGATGACCTGACTGAGATTATCTCCCTCGCCCATAAGCCAGAGAACGGTATCGATACATAGCCGCAAGGAGGAAATCTCCGCTTGGGCAACGCCGTAAAGATACTCGCTTTGGAAGGTCATGCCCACGTCCTCTTGCTCCGCAGCCCATACGAGACGGTTGTTTACTTCCGTCATTAACTGCTCATGAGCCGGTGCGTTTGGATCAACATCCTGAACGCCGGGATCGTCGCTTGTGCCGCCGAACAGATCCTTTATACTGTCGCAAGCGCAAAGAGAGAGCGCAAGGACAAGCACAAGCAAAAGCGATAAGATTCGTTTTGTCAATTCGTTAACCTCCTTTCACGGATTTCATGCGGAGGCGGTGGCTGTGTCCTTGCCGACCGCCTCGCAGGGGTGTTTTACTTCAAAATCTTAAACTTGCCGATAATGGGCAGCTCCTTTGCCTTGCCGTTCAGCGCGTTGATGATGCCGATGACGGCGAGGACGGTGATCACGATGCTCAGAATGGGCGCGATGATCCATCCGAGGATGGGAATGATCCAAAGCACCGACGAGATCAGCCCGCATAGGAACAGCACGAGTCCCTGATTGGCGTGGTATCTTGCAAAGGGAGAGTCCTTCGCCGCAAGCAGAGGAATAAAGAACAGAATGTAGGCGAGCAGCCCCATTGCCTTGTTCTTTTCGATATCGTCCTTGTCAAACTGATCGGTGGTGTCCTTCGTATTGTTGAGATTTGCCACCTTTGCCGAGAAGTCGGTCTGCTGACCCTGCGCCTGCTCCGCTTTGGGCTGCTCGGTCGCCTCGGTCTTGATCTGTTCGGTGGCGGGAGCTTCGACAGCCTGACCGCATCCGGGACAGAATTTTGCATTATCGTCTATTTTCGTTCCGCAATTTCCGCAAAATGCCATAATTGTTCCTCCTGTGTATTTTTTTCGCGAGGTGTAACGCGATTATTTTTCCGTCAAAGTATATTCGCTTTCGTCGAACATACTCTTAACGGTGGAAAGGGACGTACCGTT
>CALCTE010000223.1 GCA_937893885.1 uncultured Clostridia bacterium
CATCGCCCTTTCACGGCGAAGACATGAGTTCGATTCTCGTACGGGTCACCACACTTGCTTCGAAAGGAGCAAGTGTTTTTAAGGCCCGTTGGTCAAGCGGTCAAGACGCTAGCCTCTCACGCTGGAAACGGGGGTTCGATTCCCCCACGGGTCACCAAAAATCGACAAACCTCTTTCGAGGCTTGTCGATTTTTACTTTTTTACTCTTAACTTTTTCTACAGTAGATTTTTGATAGGTAATAAATAATAGTGCAGAAGCACAGCAAATGTCTACCCATCAACATCGTTGTAAAATAAGAATTTTTATGGTATAATTATTACGTAAGGAAGTGATAATTTGAAAAGAGAAGAATCAATGCAAATAAGTGCCGCTATAGGTACGGTGATAGCGAGAGATTTTCCGGTTGTGCGCTACACGGATAAGGAACTTTCCGACGCAAGAGCTGAATTCAGCAAGGAGGAACTTTCGGAGCTTGAAAGTCTTGGGCTTATGAAGGGCGACTTCGAGGAATATTACGTAATACGTGAATTCTGCAGAATGATATCGCTTGGCGACATCGCCGAGGGCGACTATATAGCGCAAGTTTTCAAAAACGCAAAGAAGCTTGATGCGGACGAGCTTGAAAACAATCCGTATATGAAGCTTTGCGTGCCCGAAGTGAAAGAGGGTGACATTACGCTTTCTTACGGGCAGTATGACCGAGGGGAGATATTCCAATACGATATGCCCGACTTTAACGGAAGGCTTGTCGTACCGAAGCTTGCGTTTTTTACGCGTAAGGTGCGCTTCCCTGCGATATACGAAGGGAATATGCCTTGGGTAAGCGTTTGCCCGTCGGAGATAAATTCGATGAGGTACGATATCGCAAGAGCGCGGGGAAAAGTACTCGTGCTCGGCTTGGGGCTTGGATATTATGCGTATATGTGTGCGCGAAAAGAGGACGTTTCGAAGGTGTGCGTTGTCGAGATAAACGAAAATATACTTAATATCTTTAAAAAGCACGTGTTGCCTTTAATGGAATGTAAGGACAAGATAGAGCTTATTTTAGGCGACGCGATAGCTTATACAGACGGCATAAAAGACGGCGAGTACGACTTTGTTTACTGCGATATATGGGAGGGAGCTGTGGACGGTGCAGAGCCGTATAAGGCACTTAAGATGAACGAAAAGCGTTTGCCCTCCACGCGCTTTGCATATTGGATAGAGCCTCAAATAAGGGCTTACTTGGAAGATTAAAAATACCGCATCAAGCGTTTGCCTGATGCGGTATTTTCATTCAAGTCCGAAGCTTATGTTTAAAGCGGAATTTACTCTGGTCATATCCGTATCGCTTAAATGCCCCATTTTCTCCTTGAGCCTTTGCTTATCAATGGTACGTATCTGCTCAAGCAGTACCACGGAATCCTTTGAAAGCCCCACGGCATCTGCGCTTACGCCTATATGCGTAGGCAGAGGATTTTTGTCAAGCTGACTTGTGATGGCGGCGGCTATCACCGTAGGGGAATATCTGTTTCCAACATCGTTTTGTACAATAAGTATCGGTCTTACCCCGCCTTGCTCCGAGCCTACGACAGGGCTTAAGTCTGCGTAGTATATATCGCCACGTTTTATCATATTTTTCTCCTGAAATTTACTTCACTCATATTTTCACCCGATTTTACGTGTTTAAACATACAAGGCGCGAAAAATTTTAAAAAAGTGTTGTCAAGAGAGGCAGTTTGTTGTATACTGAATAATGTAAAAATATATCTTGAAAGAGGAACTTTATGAACAATACATTTCTTTCATACATAAATAATAAAAGCGTAGGTCTTTTGGGACTCGGCATAAGCAACGCACCGCTTGTGTCAAAGCTTCTTTCTTGGGGAGCGTCGAGAGTTACCGTGCGCGACAGAAAGCCGAAAGAGGAAATTATGATGAGATTTCCTTTCCTTGCCGAAATAAAGGGCATTGAGTTCATTTGCGGAGATGCTTATCTTGAGGGGATCGACGAGGAGCTTATTTTAAAAACTCCCGGTATACGCTATGACGTTCCCGAACTTCTCTCGGCTCGTGAAAACGGTACGGAAATCAGCTCGGAGATAGAGCTTTTCTTCCGCTTCTGCCCCGCGTATAAGATCGCGGTGACGGGAAGCGACGGCAAGACCACGACCACATCGCTTATTTACGAGATGCTTAAAGCCGAGGGCAAGAAGGTATTTTTGGGCGGAAATATCGGCGAACCCCTTCTTTATCGCATTAACGATATTGAAAGAGGCGACGTTGTTGTTGCGGAGTTATCAAGCTTCCAGCTTCATACCCAAACGCAAAGCCCCGACGTTGCCGTAATAACGAACATTTCAGAAAATCACCTTGATTGGCATAAGGATTTTGACGAGTACAAAGACGCAAAGGCAAGCATACTTAAATATCAGACCGTAAGCGGCATTGCCGTATTAAACGGAGCAAACGAGGGAAGCCTTGAGTACAAAAAGTACGTAAACGGCGCGCTTCGTACCTTTTCGGGAAAAGCAGAGCCCGATGCGGAGGGCGCGTACGTGAAAAATGAGCATATCTGCTATAAAGACCGCTACGGCGAGGAACAGATAGTACCGCTTTGCGACATCAAAACTCCCGGGTACCATAACGTCGAAAACTATATGGCGGCGATATGCGCTACAAGAGGGCTTGTAAGAGGCGAGACTGTAAGAAAGGTTGCAAGAAGTTTCACGGGCGTAAAGCACAGACTTCAGCTTATAAGAATCAAGGACGGCGTTAAGTTCTATAATTCATCTATAGATTCGAGCCCTTCGAGGACTGCGGCTGCGCTTTCAAGCTTCAAGGAAAGAAATGTCATCGTCATTTTGGGCGGCAAGGATAAAAAGGTTCCTTTTGATTCTTTAGCAAAGCCTCTTTCGGAAAAATGCAAGTGCGCGGTGCTTACGGGAATGGCAATGGATAAGATATACGAAGATATTTCGAAAACGGAAGAATTTAAGCAAGGAAAGATAGAGTTTCACAAAGAGCCTGATTTTGAAGCGGCTGTAAAGCTTGCGGCGAGCCTCGCAAGTGGCGGGGACGCGGTGCTTTTATCACCCGCTTGCACGTCGTTTGACCGCTTTGTTAATTTTGAGCAAAGAGGCGAGTTCTTTACGGATATAGTAAATTCACTTTAAGAGGACAAAATGATACTTGATAACATTTCGGATAATATAACGCTTCTTGCGGAAAAAGCGGAGACGAAGGCGCAAAAAGCTTTTGCGAGAATTGACAAGATAGCTTTTGAAAATCAAAGAAGAGTGCTTTCTGCTTTCGCAAAATATAAGGTCAGCGCGGAGGATCTGCACGGCACGAACGGCTACGGTTACGGCGACAGAGGCAGGGATAAGCTCGAAGAGGTTTATGCCGAGCTTTTCGGCGCGGAAAGCGCTTACGTGCGCCACAGCATAGTATCGGGCACGCACGCCCTTTCGCTCGGACTTTTCGGACTTTTAAGACCGGGAGACGTAATGCTTTCCGTTACCGGAAAGCCTTACGATACCTTGGACGAGCTCGTTTTCGGAAAAACGGGAAACGGAACGCTTGCCGATTTCGGCATAGAATATAAACAGGTTGAGCTTATAGATGGTGAGAAAATAGACCTTGAAGCAGTAGGTGCATCACTTGATAGGAGTGTAAAAGTTGTATACGTTCAGCGTTCAAAGGGCTATATGGACAGAGCGACACTTTCTCCGAAAGAGATAGGACAGCTTGTTTCATACGTCAAGGAAAGAAGCGACGCTTACGTTGTCGTAGATAACTGCTACGGGCTTTTTTGCGACCTTGTCGAGCCGACGCATTTCGGCGCAGATCTTTGCATAGGCTCGCTTATAAAGAATGCAGGCGGCGGTATAGCACGCACGGGCGGTTATATCGTCGGCACGAAAAAAGCCGTTGAGCTCGTTTCTTACAGAGCGACTTCCCCCGGACTCGGCGCGGAGTGCGGCTCAAGCCTTGATGAAAATCAGTTTATGTACAGAGGGCTGTTTATGGCGCCTCACACGGTAGCTCAAGCGGTAAAAACCTCGGTGTTTGCCGCCGCGCTGTTTTCCGAAATGGGCTATGAAGTCTCGCCGTCTTACGACGCGGAAAGATACGATATAATCCAGCTCATAAAGCTTCAAAGTGCCGAAAAGCTTTGCGCTTTTTGTAAAGGTCTTCAGGCGGCATCTCCCATCGACAGCTTTGCAGAGCCCGTTCCCGACGATATGGCGGGATATTCTGACAAGATAATTATGGCGGCAGGTGCGTTTGTTATGGGCTCGTCCATCGAGCTTTCAGCAGACGGTCCCTTAAAAGCGCCTTACAACGTATATATGCAGGGCGGCCTTACCTATGAAAGCGGTAAGCTTGGTATCATCGCCGCCGCAGAAGAAGTATCAAGAGTAAAGGAGGGGGAGTAAAATGCCGATAACTTTACCGTCGGGATTGCCCGCGATAGAAGCACTTGAACGCGAAAACGTGTTCACTATGACGAAGACCCGTGCAACGAGTCAGGATATAAGACCGCTTAAGATCGCGGTACTTAATCTTATGCCCAACAAGGTAGTTACGGAAACACAGCTTTGCAGAGTGCTTTCGAATACCTCTTTACAGGTGGAGCTTACGCTTCTTTATCCCCACAGCCATAAATCTCTCCACACTTCCGAGGAGTACATCTCCCAGTTTTACCGCAGTACGAAGGACGTCGAAAACGAAAGCTTTGACGGGCTCATAATAACGGGTGCGCCTGTGGAAAGACTCGACTTTTACGAGGTCAGCTATTGGGACGAGCTGTGCAGACTTAACGAATGGACAAAAACGCACGTATATTCCACGATGTATATATGCTGGGCGGCTTTCGCGGGGCTTTATATGAATCACGGTATCCCCAAGATACCGCTTTCTAAAAAGCTTTCGGGTGTATACGAGCATAAGGTTATTATGCCGACAAACCCCATCGTAAGAGGCTTTGATGATACGTTTTTTGTCCCTCATTCGCGTTGGTCTGAGCCTTATGCAGAGGATATTTTGGCTTGTAAGGAGCTTGACGTTTTGGCAAGCTCTGAGGAAGCGGGAATATATCTTGTTGCGTCGAAGGACAACAGACGCTTCTATATAACGGGACATTCGGAGTACGACTTCAATACGCTTGACAGTGAGTATAGACGCGATATAGCAAAAGACCCCTCGACGCCTATCCCCGTGCATTATTATCCGGGCGACGATTCAAACGCCGTTCCACAAAATACATGGAGAGCACATTCGCATCTTCTGTTCTCGAATTGGCTCAACTATTGTGTATATCAGGAAACGCCTTATAATTTGGAGTTTTTGAAAAAGTAAGGATATTATTATGACGGATCTTTCATCACCTCTTGCCGATAGAATTCGTCCGCAGAGTTTTGACGATATAGTAGGTCAACAGAAGCTTTTCGGCAAAAACGGAATAGTCAGAAGACTTTGCGAGGGCGGCAAGTTTACGAATATGATCTTTTACGGCCCCTCGGGTACGGGAAAGACCACGGCGGCGAATATTATCGCTAAAATGTCGGGACTTCCGCTTCGCAAATTAAATGCGACTACAGCTTCACTTGCGGATATAAAGGAAGTGGTTGCGGAAACTGGTAAGCTCTTTTCGGCAGGCGGAATACTTCTTTATCTTGATGAGATACAGTATTTCAACAAAAAACAGCAGCAGTCCCTGCTGGAGCATATTGAAAACGGCAAGATCACCCTCATCGCCTCCACCACGGAGAATCCCTATTTCTATGTGTTCAACGCCATCCTGAGTCGGAGCACCATCTTCGAGTTCAAGCAGATCGATGCTCCCGCCGCCCTCAAGGCGGTGAAGCGGGCGGTGGGCTTCATGGAGGAGCGCACCGGTCTGACCGCTGTGCCCGAGGAGGGGGCGCTGGAATACATCGCGGGCGCGGTGGGCGGCGATCTGCGCAAGGCCATCAACGCCGTGGAGGTGCTTTTCTCTGCGGGCATCCCGGAAGGGGAGAAGCTGCCCCTGACCCTTTCCGATGCGAAGGCCGTCACCCAGAAGAGCGCCCTGCGCGCTGACCGGGACGGGGACAACTATTATGATCTCCTGTCCGCCCTGCAGAAGTCCATCCGGGGCTCCGATCCCGATGCGGCCTGCCACTATCTGGCGCGGCTTCTTGAGGCGGGGCAGATGCAGAGCGCCTGCCGGCGGCTCATGGTCATCGCGGCGGAGGATGTGGGTCTGGCCTTTCCGCAGATCATCCCCATCGTCAATGCATCCGTAGACATGGCGCTGAAGCTGGGCATGCCGGAAGCGAGAATTCCTCTGGGCGATGCCGCGGTGCTGATGGCGACCTCTCCGAAATCCAATTCCGGCCACATTGCTCTGGACGCCGCCCTGGCGGATGTGCGAAAGGGCAAAGGCCACGGCTTCCCCCGGCAGCTCCAGAATGTCCACGCGGACACCTATACCCAGGAGCGGGAGCAGGGGTATCTCTATCCCCACGATTTCCCCAACCACTGGGTGCGGCAGCAGTACCTGCCCGACGATCTGAAGGGCACGAAATACTACGAATACGGCCCCAACAAGCTGGAGCAGGCGGCGAAGGCTTACTGGGACATGGTCAAACGAGGAGGATAACATGGACATTCGCGTTGGCGACATCATCACCATGAAAAAGCCCCACCCCTGCGGCGAAAAGCGCTGGCAGTGCCTCCGCACCGGCGCAGACTTCCGCCTGCGCTGCATGGGCTGCGGCCACGAGGTCATGACTCCCAGACATAAGGCTGAGAAAAATATCAAAAGCGTGGAGCACGCAAATACGGCAGAATGAACGAACCCCTGTGCGACCAAGAGCCGCACAGGGGAGTTTTGTTTGATCGGTATTTACGCAATTCTGATTATCACATTCATAACATGGAATACCACAACAATATCCTCATCGGTAGGATTGTCCATGGCAACTCCGATTTTGTACCATGCTCCTTTTTCAGCATCGATCAACATGGGCTCGCCCTTTGGGAAGTTTGTGCATTCATAGATATTCTCTTGGGAT
>CALCTE010000224.1 GCA_937893885.1 uncultured Clostridia bacterium
AACTTTACTGTTTGCGTTGCAAACAGCAAGTGGTTCCTCGCCATTGAAGAAAGAGAAACAAAAACGAGTAGCTGAGGGCGTGCAAAATTAGCGGTAAAATGAAATTAGCCACCACGATTTTTGCGGTGGTTTTTTTCATACGCAGAAAACGAAGAAAATCCCCGCACGAAGCGGGGCGAGAGAATTATTTCCATTTTCCAAGTTGTTCTTTCTTTTCTTGCTCTTGACGCTCTTTTTCTTCAGCGTCAATTCGGTTAACAATTTTACCTTTGTTCTTGATTCTGTACAGTATCAAACCGCCAACCAATCCGATAATGTAAACCAAGACGGAAAGAACCTTTACAATTGCCGGAAAGAAAAGAACAAACGGTATCATCCACGGAATTGTGGCAAATAGAAAAGATGAACCGCTGCTAAGCAGTTTGTTTTCTTCATCTGCGGTCAGATTAGAACCGTATGCCGTTCGGAACCCATTTTCCACTTTTTCATTCTTGAAGAGTAGTGCTTGGAAGATCATCAATGCAATCAAAAATAGCGGAACAATTGATAACGCGCTGATATTTATGTATTCGTAAAAAATTGGAATTGCCGCAATATTTGCAAGGATAGTTATGCAGTAATAGATAACCATTGTTAATCCTCCGATTCTCTTGAAAGAGGGCAAAAGCCTTTTCTTCCGCAGTGAGGACATTTGAAAACTCGGTCATCATTCATATGAATGGAAATCGCTGCCTGCCACCACTTTGGATAAAAAGATTTATTGCATTTTGAGCAGACATATTTTTTGGATGCGATATACTTTCCGGCGGCAAACCACACGATTGTAGAAAATACAATCACCGGAATAGCAATCGCCCACCACGGAACATCATATTGCTGATCGAACCAATTTACTTTGCAGGAGGTCAAAGAAAAGGCAAGAACTATTGTCAGAATAACAAAAGCAATCTTCTTCATTTTCATCAATCTCCTTTAATAAAATCAGTAAAAGCGAAAATAACCTCGTTCGGAAAATCTACTTGGGTATATATTGACGAAGGATCTGTAGTATCGATCCTATATCCGAAATGGCTGATGTCGTCATATACACATATGGATACGTTTGCGGAATCTGAAAAGAGCGTTGACCATAGATTGAGATCCTCATCAAAGGATTGCTTATCAAATTTGCTGTTAATGATAAGCGTCTTTATATTAGCATTGGAAATATTTTTTGCAACATCAATTTGATTATAGGATACCCAATAGTAATCACTTGCACTGTAATAGTAGTATCCCTTTGCAGAAGAAGTGGTTGCGTTTTTGGCAGCCTCTGCATAAGTGGTATAGGACTCTTTATTGACAGGATCAAGCGCAGAATATTGATCGCATGCAATATCCGCAAGATGCCGTGCCGAGCTATTGAAAAGGATCATACCGTCAATACTTTCGATACTTGCGGCAAGCTCGGTGGCAATCTGACCTCCAAGGCTATGACCGAGTAAATACAAGCCCGAAATATTTTGTGATTTCAAATATTCAATGGCGGCATTACAATCCTCGAGATATTCTTCTTCTATACCGCACTTTATATCAAAGTTGGCGGCATAGCTGAATGTCCTTTTATCCACTCGCAGAGAATTGATCCCTTCTTTAGCAAGTCCATTTGCAATATCTTTAAACGGCTTTAATATGCCGAGAGTTTCGTCGTAATCACTTGGACCGGAGCCTGCAATCAACAAAACGGCAGGATGAGCATTTCCGTCGTCAATATAAGTATAAACTGCATTTAATTTATAGCCATTACTTTCTAAAACAAAATGCTTTTCCTCAATGCTACCTTGAGGAATGTCTTTGTTAGGAATATTCGTTGTTTCATTCGTGACCGTCTCAGTATTATCACTTGTCCCATTTGTATCAGGGCTTGCGGTATTGCATCCGGATAGAGCAAAGATACACATAAGTAAAATGATAGCTATAATTCTTTTCATCGTCTCACCTCACATTCATATCATAATATCCAAGCCAGAGCCCATCAATTTTTCCACCGTGGAATACGTATGTGATCTTAAGACCAAGTTTTGAATATCTGATAAAACAATATAATTTGTTTGAAAACCGATCGTCTGCAACTGTTTTATCAATCGAAACAAAATCACCAAGTGGAGCTAACGTGTCTTTTCGAACAACACGGTAAACGTCTCTTGGCATATATTCTGCCAAACGAGAACTTAGATACTCATAGAGCGTATCAGTATCTCCGCTTAAAATGGCATCTGTACAAATTCGAGCGATTTCTTTTTCTTCTGCATTCATGGCAGAAGAAAGCTGCCAATCCTCGGCAAATATATCTTTTCCAGATTCAAGAGCAGATAAAGCTTCATTCAAAAGATTGATTTCACGAATGCGAGAATCAATAGACGCATATATTTCTGCGCGCTTGGAAAGGACGGCATCCTCCAGATCTGCTCCTTTGGTTTGCAACTCCGCAACCGCTTTCACGGACAATCCCAATGTGCGAAGAACAAGAACATTTTTAATATGAGAAATTTGCTCTTCGGTATATTGTCTGCGAGATGAAGTTCCGACCGTGGTGCTTTGAATGATGCCTTTCTCTTCATAAAAGCGAAGCGTCCTTGATGTAGTGCCGAGCATCTTACACACTTCGGTGATATCATATAGAGATTTTTGATACATATCCTCACCCCCTCTATATTATATCATATCACTTGACGTTGCGTCAATGTCAAGTGGTAAAATAAAAATCCCGACGCTTGCGTATGGGGCAAGCATAGCGCGTGGCAGTCCGCGCACCATCGGGCAGAAGCCCGAACTTACTATCCGCAGAAGAACGGCGCATATGAGGCTCCCTTGTGTAAAGGGAGGCTTTGGTTAGTTTGAACCTACAAAAAACACCACCAAAGAAAAATCCTTGGTGGTGTTCGTGTTTTCTCCGCTAAAGTTGCAGAGGCGAGGGTGTGTTCCAATAAGACAGTATAATAAGTTTTGGGTAAACGGCATGATTCGTCATGCCGTTTTTCCCTTTTGAATGTCATAGAGTAAATTGGCGGGAAGAATACCGATGTAGTTATAACTGATTTCTACATCCTGCACTCTGTGTCCGCTTGACTTGTCCGGTGCGTGAACATATACGGCATTGACCATATCGTTCAAGACGGTCGGTGTCAGCTTTTCCAGATGCAGATACTTCTTCGCTTGTTGGATGAACTTATCAACGTTCTCCACTTGGTCTTCGTGATTTTGAATTTCTTCTTCGAGTGTAGCAATCTTCTGTCGCAGTTCTTCCTGTTCTTTTTCGTAGTCCTCGGACAACATTTTGAAACGGGTCTCATTGATTACGCCGTTGACCATGTCCTCGTAAATACGCTTAAAAAGTCTGTCCAAATCGTTTAGGCGGGTTTCAGAACGCTGTAAGGTTCGCTTCTTGGCGGTAAGCTCTCGTCTTGCCTCGGCATTCTTTTTCGCACCCAACGCTCTGCGAAATTCTTCCTCATAAGCGGCAATACATTGGATAACCAATCTCATGTGCTGAAGCGTACCTTCTTCCAGTACCACCGCACGGATGAAGTGAGTGTCACAAACCTCTTTGCCTCTTTTACGGGAAGTGGAGCACACAAAGTGATCTTGACGAGATTCAAAGCTGTTGCTCGTGCAGTAGTAGAGCTTTTCTTCGCAGTCAGCGCATCGCACGATACCGGAGAACATATTGCTCTTGCCTGTTCTTGCGGGTCTGCGTTTGTTTTTGCGAAGCTCCTGCACACGTTCAAAGGTCTCTTTGTCAATAATCGCTTCATGGGTGTTCTCGAAAATCTTCCATACCTCCGGCGGATTATCGAGCTTCTTTTTCGTCTTGTACGACTGTCTGCGCGTCTTGAAGTTGACCATGTGACCGAGGTATTCCTGCTTCTCCAAAATACCCGAGATAGTGCGTGGTGCCCAATCGTAAGGGTCTTCCGGTGTCCTTGCAGGAGCGTTTCGTCCCATCTTCACCCAATGAACAGTAGGACAATCGACCTTTGCCTCTTTCAGCTTTTGTGCGATCTGTGAGGGACCGAAGCCCTCCATGCACAAAGCGTAAATTTGGCGAACAACGCCTGCGGCTTCATCGTCCACAATCCAATGTTTCTTCGGATTGTCGGGGTCTTTCATGTAGCCGTATGGCGGATTCGTTGCGAGATATTCGCCCGACTCGCCTTTTTGCTTCATGGATGCCTTGACCTTTTTACTGCTGTCCTTAACGTAAAACTCGTTGATGATATTCAAGAACGGCGTAAAATCATTGTCCTGCTGATTTGCGCTGTCCACACCGCTGTTGATAGCGATGAAACGGACATTGTGCGATGGGAAAAGAAGCTCCGTATAATAACCGACTTCCAAATAGTTTCTGCCGATACGGCTCATGTCCTTAGCAATAAGAACACCAACCCGGTCATTCTCTACCAGTTCGATCATTCGCTTCCACTCGGGTCTGTTGAAATTCGCTCCCGAGTACCCGTCATCCACGAAAAATTCGATATTACGAAATTTCTGGTCTTGTGCGTACTTTTTGAGGATGGCTCTTTGATTTACAATGGAGTTGCTCTCACCTTCCTGTTCATCGTCACGGCTTAAACGACAGTAGATTGCTGTAATTTTGTCAGACTGCCTATTCATATCTTGTTCCTCCTTAATCGGCGGGCAGTCTGCCAATACAGGATTGCTTGTATTCATTATATCACACATCTATGAATTTTTCACCTTTCTCGTTAAACTTTTTCATTTTCAATTTCGTTTGCCATACGGTCAAGGAGTTTGGCAGACAAACTGCGTGTGCCGTCATATCGTCCACCAAAACGATAGGTAGTCTGACCGGATTGTATCGTTACGGTTATTTGAGGAAGCTCTGCCGCACAATAATTGTGAACAACGATGCTTCCGTTTTCATTGAATCTATGGCTTCTTCTTTTCTGTTCGTCCATATAAATAATCCTTTCTCGTTTTTTTGAATGAAATGAATCGAAGGGAAAGAATCAACGTAGCTGTTCGTGTTTTCTCTCCTGTCTGTCGCCCAAGGTCTGCTCGATATTGTGGCGAATGGTATCAAGCCGCTGTGCTTCGTCTTTGGCGGTTTGGTACTCATTGTAAAGAGCATTTTTCTCTTTGATGAGCTGTTCCACTTCTGTCTGCAATGCCTTGTAGCTCGGCAGCTTCTTTAATCCCTTGGAATCAAAATAGCGTTTGGCGGCGTTCAGAATAATGAAGTCGCTGTCATGCTCGTCACGATATTTCTGACGGGCTTTTTCATTCTTGCAGGCTTTCAGCCCGTCAACCACATACCTTGTCTTATGGTAATTTGTTACTTGGTTGCGGAATTCTTTCTTTTCCTTGATAGCCGCCTCAACTGATTTCATCTTTGTGCGAATATCATCCACTTTGGCATGGGCGGCATCGCAAGCGGCAGCCAATGCTTCGGGTGAATCAAATCCCATTTCTTGATACAGCAGATAGGCTCGGCTTGCGTTTTTGAGATTGTGGGTCTTTGCCCAATTTTCGTAACCTTTGCCCTTTGCTTTTGCCGCTTCACAGACGGGGAATCCGCTCCCCCTTGCAAGCGATACGTCCAGCAGCGCAAGATCGAACGGCGCCGCTTCGATCGCCGACACCGCCGGTTTTTCCGACGATTTCGACATGACCGAAAAGCCCTCGCTTTCCAAAAACGCCGAAAGCGTCCGCACGATCGCCGGATCGTCTTCGACCAAAAGTATTCTCATCGTTGTTCTCCTATGCTCTTTTGCGGTATGCGGCAGATTATGCGGTTCTTACGGATGCAGCGTTCGGTGTATGAAATCACGGGCGATGCGTTCGTAGCGGGGACGGTCGATCAGAAAGCTCAACCCATGCCCTGCGTCCGGGAATGTGTGCAGTTCCACCGCGTCGGGATTTGCCCCCGCGATCTCCCGCCCCATCTCACAGGGTACGAACCGGTCGTCCTCGCCGTGGAT
>CALCTE010000225.1 GCA_937893885.1 uncultured Clostridia bacterium
GTGAAGCGCAACGGCAGTATGCGTATCGGAAAGATAGGAGCAATTCTCGTAAGTTTCCTTGATAGTTAACGCGGTGCTTTCCTCGTCGCAATAATACCCCGCAAAGCTCTCTTTAAGCTTTGCAAGAGTTTCACCATCAACACTGTAGCGTCCGTTTTCGGAAAGCTCCTTCATATATTTTGAAGTCTTTTCGCTTCCAACGGAAAGATAGAGGTATCTTTCAAGGTTTGAGGAGATGAGAATGTCCATAGAAGGTGACATCGTGAGGTGGAAGGCTCTGTTTCTGTCGTATACGCCCTCGTTTATGAAATCAGTAAGGATATTGTTTTTGTTTGATGCGCACACGAGCTTCTTTATTGGAAGACCCATTTGTTTTGCGATATATCCTGCGAAGATGTTGCCGAAGTTACCCGTGGGAACGCATACGTTTATCTTCTCGCCAAGCTGTATTCTACCTAATGCGACCATATCACAATACGCGGAGAAGTAGTATACTATCTGTGGAGAAAGTCTGCCCCAGTTTATAGAGTTTGCGCTTGAGAAAAACTTGCCTTTTTCTGCAAGTGCTTTCTTTATTTCTTCGTCGGCAAATATCTTCTTTACGCCTGTCTGCGCGTCGTCAAAGCACCCCTTGATGGCGCATACGTTTACGTTGTCGCCCTCTTGCGTTGCCATCTGAAGCTTCTGTACGGTGGAAACACCGTTTTCGGGATAGAATACCATTATTCTCGTGCCGGGGACATTCTTATATCCCTCAAGTGCCGCCTTTCCCGTATCGCCTGAAGTAGCAACGAGAATGAACGCCTCGCCCTTTTCGTTCGTTTTCACGAGCGCCTGCGAAAGAAGCGTGGGGCATATCTGAAGCGCCATATCCTTAAACGCGGCGGTAGGGCCGTGCCAAAGCTCAAGCACGTCAAGATCCTTGTCCAAATTTACGACGGGAGCCGCCGCCGTATCAAACTTGCCGTCCTCGTATGCAAATTTTGCCGCGTGGCAAAGCTCGTCCTCCGTGTAGTCGTCAAGAAACAGCGAAAGTACCTTGACTGCTCTCTCGGAATACGACAGAGGCATAAGTTCCTTTATGAAATCAAGGTCTATGCTCGGCAAAGATTCGGGCATAAAAAGTCCGCCGTCACACGCAATACCCTTTTTGATAGCAGTTGCGGAAAGTACCCTCTCGTCGCTTCCTCTTGTGCTTACGTAATACATAATTTTATCCTCATATCTTTAGATTTTATTTTAAACTTCTTTTGAAAAAATTATAAGCGTTGTTATAAAATACGTCCTCGGCAATACCGACGGGCATTAAATTATAAAGCTTTTCAATATCCTGAAATCCGCATATTTCGCTTGGCAGTTTTTCCGTACCGTCAAAATCCGCTCCGATGCAAACGGCCTCTTTTCCCATTAAATTTCTCGCATACTCTATATGGCGCATAACGTCACAAAGCTGTGCGCCGTTTAAAAAATAGCCGTTTGTAAGATGCTCTCCGACCAAATTTATACCGATACAGCCGCCAAGCTCTGCAAGTGCTCTTGCGTGTTTGTCGCTTAAATTTCTGCGTATGCCGCATAGTGCGCGAAAACAACTGTGTGATGCCAAAACCGAAAGCCCTGTGGTGCGTGATATATCTAAAACCTCTGACGTGCCTTTATCCGATAAATGAGAGACGTCGACGATAACGCCCTTTTCGGCGCATATCTCGCAGACGGTCTTGCCAAAACGGGTAAGGCCCAAGTCTGTATCATAAGCACCGCCTACGCAGTTTTCGCCCTCCCAGGTAAGCGTTATAAGCCGCACTCCGTTTTCATAAAGAAGCTCTATCCTTTGCTCGTCGCCTTCTAAAAGCCCCGCTCCCTCAACAGATAAAAGCGCACCGTTTTCGTCAAGGCTTTCTCTGCCTTTTATAATCTTCGGAAACGCCGAAAAACTCTTCGCGTATTCAAGCACGTCGAAAAATCTTTTGAAGTTTTCTTTGCCGCTTCTTTCGGGATTTGACCATATCGCGTATACTTGCTTTTCTTTTAAAAAAGCAGAGCGTCTTTTCCCATCCGTGTGAAGAGAATTTTCGAAATACTCTTCTTTTCTTTCATACATCTCATAGAGCGTATCGCAATGTAAATCAAAATATTTCATAACTAAAAAGCATTCTTGATGTGTTTGGTCACGCTAAAGCCCACTTTGCCGATAGACACGCATACCACATCAAATCTCGGCTGTAAGGCACGGTATTTCTTTTTGCAGGTCTGCATATAACGCATTGCCGCAAAGCGAAGGTGCTTTTCTTTATCGCGGGTTACCGCTTCAAGAGCCGAAACGATGCTATCCTTTCGTCTTGCCTTCACCTCAACGAAAACGAGAAATTCCCCTTTTCTCATTATAAGGTCTATCTCGCCGCCCCTTACGGTGAAGTTACGGCATATCGGCTTATACCCGCGAAGCATAAGCCAAAACATAGCGAAAAGCTCCGTCTTATATCCGATGTTTCTCATTTTAATATCTTCGTTAGAAAGCTCATTCTGTGCTCGGGGCATGGGCCGTATTCAAGGAGCGCTTCTCTGTGCTGTTTTGTGCCATATCCCTTATGCTTTGCAAATCCGTACATCGGATATTTCTTATCGAGTTCTTCAAGATATCTGTCACGGCTGACTTTAGCAAGTATCGATGCCGCCGCAATATTCGGGGAAATGGCATCTCCGCCTATCACGGTCTTTGCAGGCACGGGAAAGCCTCTTGCGATATTTCCGTCCACAAGCACCATATCGGGCTTTATCTTAAGCAAGTTTACCGCCTCTACCATAGCGCTTTGCGATGCGGAAAGTATATCCGTTTTTTCGATAGTTTTCACATCGGAGGAAGCTATCGCGTAGCAAAGTGCTTTTTCGCATATCTCGTCAAAAAGCTTCTCGCGCTTTTTAGGGGAAAGCTTTTTGGAGTCGTTGAGCCCCTCTATTTCAAGACCTACGGGCAATATGACTGACGCCGCATATACAGGTCCTGCAAGAGGACCTCTGCCTGCTTCGTCCGTACCTGCTATTACATTATATTCGCCAAGTAAGGAATTTTCTATAATATATTCCATCACGGTCTCTCCAAGCTTATCTTACCAATCTTCGCACTGCGAAATTCCTCGATAAGTATATTCGATATCCTCGTTTCGTCTATCTGCCCACCGCCAACAAGACAACCGCGCTTCTTGCCGAGAAGAAGCAAAGTATCGTATCCGCTCTCGCAGTTTTCAAGCTCCTCTGCCGTAAGCTTAAAGCGTGAACACAAAAGCTCGGGGTAGAGCTTTTTAAGGCGGGAACAAAGGATAACCGCAAGTTCTTCTATATCAAGTATCTCATCTTTGATAGCTCCCGTAAGAGCAAGGCTCTGCCCAACTGTTTGATCCTCGAATTTCGGCCAAAGAACGCCCGGCATATCAAGAAGATCTACTCCGTATTCGCTCTTTAACCATTGCTTCGCTTTGGTGACTCCGGGGCGGTTTTCCGCCTTCGCCTTTTTTCCGCCGCAAAGAGTATTTATAAACGTGCTCTTTCCGACGTTGGGAATTCCGACTACCATCGCGGTAACGGCTCTGCCGCTCATTCCCTTTTCGTTGTATCTTTTAATAAGGTCGGCAACCGTTTCCTTTATCGCCGGAACTATATTCTTCACGTTATAGCCCGACAAAAAGTCACAAAAGATGCAGGTGTTGCCCTTTTCTTTATAATATTTTTCCCACATAGTTTTAAGTCCACGATTAAAATCCATAGACTTGTTATGTATTATTGTTTCAAAATAATCAAAAATAAGTATCATTTTTTCAACCACCTAATATAAACTATCCTTTGGCTGTATTTCCTTACTCCACACTCATCCGAACCAGCTTCAAAAATGCTTCCTC
>CALCTE010000226.1 GCA_937893885.1 uncultured Clostridia bacterium
GGTCACGAATTTCCTCCTCTGTTCTGTATTCCTTTGCGGCAACCGCCTTCATTTCGGGTGTGATGATGCCCTGTCTTGCGGCATCCATTTGTGTCGTGTAGTTTCTCATTTTTATTGGTTCCTTTCAAGCATATTTATTTGGCAAAATGACTGTTAAGATCAAAAGCGTGGTTCATTGGTCCCGAGCCCTGTCCAAGGTCAAGCATCGCAGCAAGTGCGCCCGAGATATAATCCTTTGCTCTTTGTACGGAGCTCTCAAGGTCATATCCCTTTGCGAGATTGGCGGCAATTGCTGACGAGAGCGTACAACCCGTGCCGTGCGTATTCGGGTTATCAATGCGCTTACCGCAGAACCACTTATAGCTTTCCTTTTCATATAAAAGGTCGTTGGCATCACTCACGCTATGACCGCCCTTGAGAAGAACGGCGCAGTGATACGCCTCGCTGATGATCCTTGCAGCTTCGAGCATATCGTCCTTATTTTGGATCTTTATTCCCGACAACACCTCTGCCTCGGGGATATTGGGGGTTACGAGGGTTGCAAGCGGAATCAGCTCATTTTTTAGTACGTCGATAGCGTCCTCATTGATCAGTCTTGCTCCGCTTGTGGCAACCATAACGGTATCCACCACAACGTTTTCCGCTTTGTGAAATTTCAGTCTTTCTGCAATGGTCCTGATCAGCTCTGCAGAGCTTACCATACCGATCTTTACAGCATCAGGACGGATGTCTTCGAACACCGCATCGATCTGCTGTGCCAAAAAATCGGGAGTTGCTTCTTGTACTCCCCTTACGCCGGTCGTGTTCTGCGCCGTGAGTGCCGTAATCGCACTCATCGCATAAACACCGTTAAGCGTCATCGTTTTGATATCTGCTTGAATACCGGCGCCTCCGCAGGAATCGCTTCCTGCGATTGATAATGCTGTTTTCATAATCTTACTCCTAAACATTATTTTTTCTTAAGCGACAGAGAGTGGTGCCCCCGGTCTGCCGCTGCTTTTTTTATATGGTTTTCAAAATGGGATCAGTAAAATCGAAAATATAATAATCCGCAAGCTCCTTCAGCTCATCCTGATGTACCTCGTGTCTGTCATATACGCCAACGGTAGGAAAGCCGTCTGTCTTTGCCGTATTCAGAGCAAAAAGCATATCCTCAAAAACGTAAGTATCACTCTTCTCTGTTCCAAGATGTTCCAAGGCTTTCTGATAAATGATCGGCTTATCCTTGCCAAAGCCGACCTCGGCGCAGGTGAAAATCTCCGAGAAATAATGACGAACGCCAAGTCGCTCCAAGGTTTCTTCTACAAGATATCTGTCCGTTACAGTAGCAACGCACATCCGAACTCCATTTTCTTTGAGCCAAGCGAGATATTCGGAAATTCCGGGCTTGAGAGTAACCTTGGTTCTGTAGGTTTGTTCAACCATTGAGTTTACGCCGTCCACGATTTCTTTAACAGAAAGGGTGACTCCGTAATGCTCGCGGTAATATACGGCAGCCTCCTCCAAGGTGAGCGTCATAAAGGTTTCCTTTAAGTCCTCGTGAGGCTCCTTGCCGAGCGAGCGCAGATACTCTTCTCCAATGGTGTCCCAGATAAACATGGAGTCAAGGAGCGTTCCGTCAAGATCAAATATTGCTCCCTTGATCATATGATTCCGAGTTCCTTTGCTCTTGCCTTGAGCTCTATGGTTGCTGTTTTCGGACTCTCGGCTTTCATAATAGCA
>CALCTE010000227.1 GCA_937893885.1 uncultured Clostridia bacterium
CAGAACGTCGTGAGACAGTTCGGTCCCTATCTGTCGTGGGCGCAGGATATTTGAGAGGAGCTGTCCTTAGTACGAGAGGACCGGGATGGACGTACCTCCGGTGCATCGGTTGTTCCGCCAGGAGCACAGCCGGGTAGCCGCGTACGGTCGTGATAAACGCTGAATGCATCTAAGCGCGAAACACCCCTCAAGATTAGATATCCCACAGCGTAAGCTGGTAAGGTTACTTATAGACTATGAGTTTGATAGGTCAAGTGTGGAAGCGTGGTAACACGTTAAGCTGATTGATACTAATAAACCGAGGGCTTGAACTACTGATTCTTGTTTTCGAGAATCGCAAATCGTAGCTTTCACTCTTTTCTCTTTGTTCGGTTTTCAGGGTATATTTGCACCCTTAGCTCAGTCGGTAGAGCAACTGACTCTTAATCAGTGGGCCCAGGGTTCGAGTCCCTGAGGGTGCACCAAGCACTCTCCCTATATTCAAAACTAAATATGGTCGGTGTCTTTATGGATGAGGTCCCACCCGTTCCCATTCCGAACACGGTAGTTAAGCTCATTTCAGCCAACAATACTTGCCTGGCAACGGGCCGGAAAGATAGGTCGATGCCGACTTTTTTAGTAAACCCTGCACAATAGTGCAGGGTTTTAATTTTCTAAAAAGGTGGCGCTATGAACAGGATATTGACGCTATTATTGAATATTGGCGAAGAAATGCTTTTATCGGGGGCAGAGGTCAGCCGCGCCGAAGAAAGCATAAATAAAATGGGATATGCTTTCGGTGCAGAGAGAGTTGACACCTTTATAATCACTTCAAGCCTTGTTGTGACTCTCTACAGCGCTCAAGGCGAGGCTTTTACGCAAACAAGACGCGTACGCCACGTCGGCACGGATATCGAGCGCTTGCACCGTTTAAACAAACTCTCGAGGGATATCTGCTATAAAAACTTAAACTGTGAAGAAGCTGAAGCCGAGTTTATCAAGATTAAGCTCACAAGATCCTATCCGTTTGTATTTCACCTGCTTTCATACGGATCTATTGCATCAGCCTTTTCATTGTTTTTCGGCGGTACGGCTATAGATGCACTTTGTGCGTTTTTTATCGGCATTATTCTGTCTCTTGTTGGTGCGCTTACTGAAAGACGCGCGTTAAACGCCGTATTTGCGCGTTTTATATCGGCGTTTATTGCTACGTTGGTTGCATTCGTCGCCGTAAAACTCGGGATTCTTAGAAGTGCGGATTTTGCAATAATCGGCAATATAATGCTTTTAATTCCCGGCGTAGCACTGACGGTTGCCCTTCGCGATATGTTCGTAGGTGACAGTCTTTCGGGTATTATCCGCACAATAGAGGCGTTACTTCTTGCCTTTTCCATTGCGATAGGATATTTCTTTTCCGCATTTTTGATGCACACTGCGACGGACGCAACTCTTGTTGGCTCCCCGGCTCCCATACTTCAAATAATAACGGGCTTTATCGGCTCAACCGGTTTTGCCGTTTTATATAACATAAGAGGTAGGCGCCTTTTGTTTGCGGCATTCGGCGGACTTCTTTCTTGGTCGCTCTTTTTGCTTTTAGGAACCTTTATTTCCGACGAAATAGTGAGATATTTTATAGTATCCGCATTTATTTCGGTTTACGCGGAGATAATGGCACGCATTTTAAAAACACCAAAAACCACGTTTATTATCACAAGCCTCATTCCGCTTATTCCGGGAAGCGCCCTATATTACACGATGCGCGCGGCATTTTCGGGTGACTTCTTGATATTTGCGCAAAAGGGCGTTGATACGCTTGGATACGCGGGTGCTCTTGCGGCGGGGATAATAGTTGTTGCGGGTTTAATGAAACTTTTTAAATTAGATGACAGACATAATAAAAGACTGTGACTTGTCACAGTCTTTTAACATTTTCAGGCTAAACAGTTTGTAATTTCCACGCCTGTGTAATAATGCGTTAAGATTTCTTTATAGCTGTAACCCTTCTCCGAAGCAAGAAGGCTTGCACCGTATTGGCTCATACCGACTCCGTGTCCGTTCCCGCGCACGTTAATTATTATATTTCCGTCTTCGTATTTCACAGAAAAATCTGTTGTACGCAGACCGAGCATACTGCGAAAGTCCTTACCCTTTATCGCCGTATCGCCTATAGTTACGGTTTTTACTCTACCCGCATCGGTCTTTTCAATATTTATACCGCTTTTAACTGCCGCAACGGTTAAAGTCGTGTCGGGAAATTTTGCACATACTTTATCGTAAAATTCATATATGCT
The DNA here is from genome assembly GCA_937893885.1 of uncultured Clostridia bacterium. GTDB lineage: Bacteria > Bacillota > Clostridia > Oscillospirales > CAG-272 > CALCTE01. The sequence continues at coordinate 2,271 of CALCTE010000227.1, forward strand.
AACCGTTTTATCCGTAAGCAGTCCCTTTACCTTATCGGGATAAAGCTTTTCGGGACTTTCGACCGCGCGCAAATAAGGGTATTTGACAGACCACATCGCCTCACTGTTTTCGGTACGTCCGTAGCTTGATGCGTGGAATACCGCCATAATAGGCTCGCCGTCTACGGTAAGTATTTCGCCTTTTGTTTCGTTTACAGCAGCTTTGATCCTCTCAAGGAATTCGCTTCCCGTACCCGCTGATGCGGCAATATAATCTTCGGGGTGCAGATATGCCATACAATGCCCCGAATTTGTGCAGACAGCGGCGTGTGGGTGGGTAGAGTTTGTTCCCTCTGCCGCCTTAAAAAGCACCATTGTTCTTGCGGCGACTGCCTGTGCTTTCAAAGCCTCGTCATCAAAGCTTTGCGGCATTTCTGCAAGTACTACGCCGTAGAGATATTCTTCAAGCGGCATTTTCATATATGCGTCAGCCTTGCTGTTATAAACGTCTATTATAAGCTCCGATTCGGGAGAAGAGGTATTTTCCTCTTGGTCACTTTGTATATTTTCATTTTCCGCACCTTCTTGCTTGTCCGCAAGAGGCAAAAATACGGGAGATGCAACTTCCCACATTTCAAGCTTTTCAAGGCTCGTCAAACCTTCCGATTTTTCTTTTACGGGGGCAGAATTTATACCGTACAATAAAACTGCAACGACACCGATACCCATTGCAAACCACGATAAAAAGAACTTCATTTTCTTTGCACCTCTTTCAATATTGATATTGCATTTTTTGTTTTCATTTGATATAATGATTACGTGTTACAATATATTATTGACAAAAAAATTTTATTACAGGTGCGAAATGGAAAATTCTTCAAGTTACAGTGAATATCTCGTCGCGCGCAAGGCCGGGGGTAAGACGGTCATTCTGCGAGCACTTTTGCTCATCGGATTTTTTGCGGCAGTTGTTGTTTCATACGTGTCTATCGCTACAAGTGACCTTCTCAAAGGACTTGTTATGGCGCTTCCGGTGCTTTGGTTTCTTCTCGGCGTTTTGGTATGGTTTCTTTGGGGCTTTACCTCGGTTGAGTATGAATACGCTATTGTTTCGGGATATTTTCAGCTCGATGCCATTCATTCTAAAAAAAGCCGCAAGCGTCTTTGTGAAGCAAAGATCAGTCAGTTGCATTTCGTATGCCCCGTGACTGAAAAGAACGCGGCTATGCGTGATGATAGCAAGTATTCAAGAGTTATAAAGGCTTGTTCTTCAATGAAGGCACCTAACCTTTATTGCCTTGCATATAAGGACGCGAAAGCGGGTGAAACGCTCGTTTATTTCGATGCCATAAAGAAAACGCTCGACAGCTTCGTTTACTATAACCGTAATGCAGTCGACAGAGGCTCATTATAATATGGAAGAGCTTTCAAAAGAGCTTATAGCACCGCTCCTTCCAAAACACCCCGAGAATGCCCACAAATACAGCGTGGGCACTCTTTTGTGCATAACCGGCAGTGACAGAATGACGGGAGCTGCGATACTTTGTGCAAAAGGAGCTTTACTTTCGGGCGCGGGACTTATTTATCAGTCTTCCCCTGCGTATGCTCTGGGTATATTGCAGAGCGCACTCTATGAACCCGTATTTTTGTCAAACGAGCAAAGTGCGGTAAAAGAATATCTAAAAAAAGCAAAAGCCGTCGTATTCGGCTGCGGACTTGAAAAGAGCAGTCATAATACGAGACTCCTTGAATATATATTGAATGAATGCAAGATACCTGTTGTTATAGACGCAAGCGGTATTGCGATGCTCGATGAGTTGGTCGGCACGTGTATTTTAGGCGAAAACGTCGTTTTAACTCCTCACGAGGGCGAAATGGCACGCCTTACGCATAAGAGCGTTACGAACAGAGAAGCGGCGGTGAGAGAGTTTTGTGCTTCTTCGCGTGCAACACTTGTGTTAAAGGGAAAGAACACTATTATAGGAAAAGGCGACGCGCTTTTTATGAACACCACGGGCAGTATGGCTATGGCAAAGGGCGGATACGGAGACTTGCTTTCGGGAATGATGGGCTCTTTGTTATGTCAGGGGCTTGATACACTCTCTGCGGCGAAGGCGGCGGTGTATCTTCACGGACTTGCAGGCGATATAACTGCAGAAAAATATACGAGCTTCGGAGCGATACCTTCGCTTTGTACAGAAAGTATTCCCGAAGCATTTAAGAGGACGTACAAACAGTAAAATTTAGGAGGTTTGTATGACTCGCATACGTATTACGCTTATCTGTTTATCAGTTTTACTTCTCTTTTGTGCTTGCAGTGCAAAGAATGATGCTTTAAAGCTATCGGAAAGCCTTTCGGGAGACTACAGCTTCCGGCTTAACGTGCAAAGCGAAACCGGGGAACTTTTATTTGGCGGTACGCTTTCGAAACAAGGCAGCGAATACGTATATATTTTGGAGCACCCAAAGCAAAGCGCTGATGCGAAATATATTAAAAAGGACGGAATTACTGTTTTGCAAATAGGCGATATGACATTGCCTGTTGAAAGCAAGGACTTAAAGATATGCTCGGTTTTTGATGCCTTGGAAAAGATAGCTTCGATAAGCGGTAGCGAAAGATGCGAGAGAGTAAAGCTATATGGCGTTGACTGTATGAAGATAAGCCTTGAAACTGCGGAGCTTTACTTTGCAAATAATAAGCCCTTGCTTATTATTTGGGACGGAGCAAGAGCGGAAATTACGGGATTTACTTACGGAAAGGACGATAATTTTGGACATAAAGACCAAGAGAGTGTGGCTTGAAATAAGCCTCGACAATCTTAAAAACAATTATAAATACATAAGAAGCGTCATTCCTGAGGAATGTAAGCTTTGCGCGGTAGTAAAAGCGGACGGCTACGGACACGGAAGCGTGCGCGTGTCGAAGGTGCTTGATGAGCTTGGTGCGGATATGTTTGCGGTCGCTTGTATCGGCGAGGCGTTGGAGCTTCGCAAGGCGGGCATCGACAAGGATATACTTATTTTGGGAAGAACAGAGCCCGCAGACTGTGAGCTTTTGTGCCGCTACGACCTTATACAGAGTCTTTATTCGTACGACTACGCAGGGGAGCTTGCAAGCGCTTTAAGAGAAGGCGCGATGAAGCTTCGAGTTCACATCAAGCTTGACTCGGGTATGAACCGTATAGGCTTTGTGTGCCAAAGCGCTGACGATATTCAGATAAGTACGGCACAGATAATAAACGTATCAAGAATACCTCTTTTCAAAATAGAAGGTATCTACAGTCATTTCGCAGTTGCTGACAAGCGCGCAGACGTTTACAATGCGATACAGTACAGAAACTTCATAAGCGTCACAAAGAAACTGGAAAAGCTCGGCGTTACGGGGCTTACAAAGCATATTTGTAATAGCGACGGCATCGGCAATTTCCCTTATTGTCATCTTGATATGGTAAGAGCGGGTATTTCGCTTTACGGTGCAGAGGGGGGGCCAAATCTTCGTCCCGTTATGGAAGCGAAATCGAGAGTTATCCACGTGCATAAGGTTAAGGCGGGCGAAAGCATAAGCTACGGTTGTACCTTTAAGGCAACGAGGGATATGACGGTTGCAACGGTAAGCGCGGGATACGCCGACGGACTTCCGAGACTCTGGGGCGAAAAGGGCTATCTGCTTATCGGAGGTAAGCGCGCGAAGATACTCGGCAGAATATGTATGGATCAGTGTATGGTCGACGTAAGTGATATAGAGTGCAAGGTCGGTGACGTCGCGACGATTTTCGGTACGGACGGACTTGAAACTTTGAGCGCAAAGAAGATAGCGGAAACCATAGGTACCATAAGCTACGAGATACTCTGCGGCTTCGCAAGAAAAAGAAATTCGTATATAGAAAAATAGAAAAGGGAGGCATCGCCTCCCTTTTCTATTTGTTTTTTGGTGCAAGTGGTGAATCTACCCCTTGCTCGCCATAATACCAAAAACCGCCATTGTCGTCATCATCGGTCAAAAGGACGATATTACCGTCGCGAACTTCCAATCCGATATGATAATCCTTCTTATATCCTTCACCGACGAGCATCATCTCACCTGATATGCTTCTTTCAAAATGCATCTTCATCCAGGGCGAATTGAAAACATTGAAATATTCAAGTTCTCCGTCCTCGTATGCGGAGAAGGTGAAGGTAAAGAGTCCCGACGTAGGACCGTGGCGCAACGTACAGGCTTCGTCCTTACCGTCGCCGTCAATGTCGAATCGCGCAACGTCTATGATAAGCGAAGAATACTTAACATTTGGAGTGATCTTTACACCGATATCGGTATATTCAAGCGAAAAATATTCATCAATACCTTTTAGATATATTTTGAATTCGGCTGTTGCGTCGTTACGTGAAACACACTCAAAAATCAGCGTACATACGTGATAAGAATTGTTGCCGTCATAGTAAAGTTGAACTTCTGATATATGCGGTATATTATCAATCGACATATCTCCCGGTGACCAATATATAGTTTGACCATTTTCGAATTTCATTTTTTTAGCGCCGAATCCTGCACTGTTCACGATTAGTCCGCTTGTGCAGCTTGCGGTTGCGTTGGTGTAATTATCATAGTCAAAGATGATAGCTCTTAAATGGTGTCCCGAGTAGCTTAGAGAGGGATTATATGTCCATATTGTTTCATCTTCATTCTTTGGACTTTCCTCAATATCGCTGTCAGGTGCGGCGGAAGATATATCATCTTCATTTTGTTCGCCGTCTTTGGCTTCCTTGGGAGGATTTGTAAGAAAACACACCGCAACGGCGACACTTGCAATGACCGCCGTAATAATTATCCAAAAAGCAGGTTTCTTATAACTTAAAACCGATTTCACTCTGCTTTTTACGCCTACCTCACCAAAGGCGAGCGGACAAGCGGAAATTATTTTGCGGTTTACACTGCAAATAAGAAGTGCCTCTAAATAATCGGATTTTTGATCTGTGTTTAGATCCTTTATAACTTTTTCATCGCAGGCAAATTCGATATCTCGGCAAAGAAATACGTATCCAAGCCACATCAAAGGGTTGAACCAATGCAGAGCAAGAAGCAAAAATCCGAGTGGTTTCCATAGATGGTCTTTGCGTCGGATATGTGCATTTTCGTGAGCAATGACGTGTTCTATATCCTGCGCGCTCATATTAAACGGCAGATAGATTTTAGGCTTGATTACGCCGAGAACAAAAGGAGATGCGACGTTTTCGCTTTGGAAGATATTATCACGGTAAAGTACGGCAGTGCCTATTTTCCGTTTTATCTTGAAGTAGCTGATAACGGTATAAAAGATCATTCCGGCAATACCTATAAGCCATACTGCCGATAAAATCGGAATTAATATTTGCAAAGGATTTGCGCTTGCTATAAGATCGGGAGTGAATGACTGACTGATAACCGGATTTAAGGTGTTGTTTAAGATTGGAATACCTGTATTGATCTCGGGTGTTCTATCCATCATAATTTCGGGACTTATCGTTTCGGCACTCGGAATAAGACTTATTACGCTTTCGATGGAGAGTGGAGATATAAGCCTTATAGCGACAATACCCCAAAGGAGCACCGTGATCCATTTTGGAGCTTTTTCTGATGGCTTGCATGCCCACAGTCTTATGCAGCAGCGTGAGGATGCCGCTGAGGCAGATCAGCGCCCAGATGATCGTGAGACTCCACCCGCCCATAAGCTCCAGCAGCTTGTTTGCCGCCACAGCGATGGGAATGGTCAGATTTCCGTCCTGCTGCACAGGTGTCACAAACAGGAACATACCAATGAGGGACGGAATCAAAAATCGCCAAAAACGTTTGTCTTTATACATACATCCTAAACCCTTATATACCAATCATTATCAATCATTCTAAATAAAGTCGAACAGAGATACTTTATCCGATTTCCTTGCATAAAGCAAGTATTATTTTTCAAAAATCTGAATTTTCATCACTCTGACAGATGCAACAAAAGGACTTTTCGTTTTTTGTCTGTTTTCGGCATGGATTTTTATCACAGAAGGGCGTAGCATGAGGGCAGCATCGCAAGGGAGTGAATCTATGATGAACAACAGAGTCTATCTCAACCATGACTGGCAGTTTACCCGCAGCTTTTCGCAGAAGCTGCATGAGCTTTCCTTTGACACGACAGACACGGAAACCGTGCGCCTGCCCCACACCACGGTGGAGACCCCCTTCCACTATTTTGACGAAAGCAGCTATCAGCACAACAGTGCCTACCGCCGCATTCTTCGTCCCGATGCCGCGTGGAAGGGGCAGCATCTTCTTCTCACCGTGGAAGCCGCCGCCCATGAATCCGAGCTGTTTCTCAACGGCAATTCTCTCTGTCTCCACCGCTGCGGCTACACGGCATACACCGTTGACCTTGCCCCCTATATCAAATGGGACGAGGATAACGTTCTTGTCATCCGTGTGGACAGCCGCGAGACGCTGAACCAGCCTCCCTTCGGCAAGGTCATTGATTACATGACCTACG
>CALCTE010000228.1 GCA_937893885.1 uncultured Clostridia bacterium
TTGAACGCCGCAAAGGATGGTGACACGCTTCTCGTTGGAGATATCGACTTTAATTTGCAGGGAGAAGGTGCAGTAAACGAAGCAGAGAGAATTACCATCACAAAGAACATAACGATAAAAAACGGCAAGACGGACGGAAAAGCCGTCTTTACGGGTGCAAGCTTTCTCTTGAACGGAACAAACGTTGCAGGCAAGACGTCGGAGTTCCGTTTTGTCGGAATCACCTTTGACGAGGGCTTGAATGCCGATGAGATCACGCATACCGATTGGGAGCTTTCTTATAGTGGCGACGGCTCGTTGATTTCAAGCACGCCGATAAAGTGTCAACGCGCAATTAATTGTATCGGTAATATCAATGCAAATTTCTCCGATTGTGAATTCAAGAATTATATGTCGGTCGAGGGTGGCGCAATCTACGCATGGTATCTCGACGGCGACAATTCGCATTGCGCCTTAAACCTTACGCTTGACGGATGCAGCTTTGAGAGCAATTCGGCGCTCAATTCCGGCGGTGCGATTTATCTCCGAGCAAAGAGTAATATCCAACTCTCTGCCGTTGATTGCACTTTCACGGATAACCGTTCGGGCTTCAACGACCAAGCCACGGGCGGCGGCGCGGTTGCTCTTCACGATTGCAAATCCGAATTTAATAACTGCGAATTCAAGGACAACATCGCTAACCACTTTTACGGCGGCGACCGCTTCTTTGATTTTGGCTACATTCCCGAAATGGGCGGCAACTTTATTCTCTACGACGATACTCTTGAGGGCGGTGCTATCCTTGCGTGGGATGGCGAGCTTTCTATGAAAAACTGCGTTTTGACGAAAAACTCCGCTTCTTATGGCGGTGCAATCGCTTTGCAAACCATTACCGCTGACATCGAGGACTGCTTGATTACGGAAAACAGAGCAGTCTCCGTGTTGGAAGAAGCGCATAAAAATAAATATCTTGGCGTGGGAAGCTGTAACGGCATCGGCGGTGCAATTTACATTGACGGCGCGAAAGATATTACTATCAGCAATACCGAAATCGCAGACAATTATGCCGACAGCGCCTATGGTGCGATTTACGCAACCTACGTTACATATGATCCCGAATTTTATGAGCAGTTTGAACTTAATTTGCTGTTTTGCTCAATACGTGACAACGCCTGTGGCGTAAAAATTTCCGAAATACAAAATGATAGCGGCTCGTGGTTATATGACACGCACGCCATCCCATATATAAACACCGTGGGCTGCCTTGTGCTTGATGAAATATACGGCGAGGACATACCGAGAAACGAACAGCCCACCGAGGAAAACGGATACAACTTCTTCGGCAGCGCAGCTCCCAAACAGTGGTACAACGAGGAAGGTCATCTCGTACACGCCCCCACAGTTTCCACCGATTTCATCAAGGAGAAGCTCGGTGACAGAAACTATTACGGCACGTTTACGGTAGGCGCAAACAACCACGAGGTAACCTTCAAGTTCTTTATGGACGGCGTTTGCAAGGAAACCGTTGTTCTTCCTTCCGGCGTGCATCCTACGCGCCCTGCCTTTGAAAAGGTCGGCTACACGCTCACCACTTGGACTCTTACCGAGGATTTTGAGTATCAGGCAGACCGTTCCTTCATCGTCGGCAACGCAACCGAAAGCGTGGACTTCCACGCAGTATTCACCCCGAACGTCTACAAGGTGACCTTTGACTTCGGCAACGCGCAGACCGTCGAGGTACAGCAGACATACGATTCGCCTCTTGCGTTCCCCGAAGTTATCGAGAGATCAGGATACACCTTTGGCGGTTGGTTTACAGCCGAGGATGGAGCGGGAGATAAAATCGAGGACGGCGCGATATTCACACACGCAGGGGATATCACCTATCACGCTTTCTACGATAAGAACTTTCCTCTCGCAACCGTACTCATCATCACCTTTGGCGTGTTGTTTGCAGGCGGCTTGATAGCCCTTGCCTTCTTGGTATTCAAGCATAAGAAGGAACAGCCCGTTGCTGTCGTCGTTGAGCCTGCCGCTGTCACGGAAAAGGAATTGCCCGACACGAGTATGCTTACGCCAAGAGAAAGAGAGGTGCTGGAGCTTCTGCTTGAGGGTAAGCAGCGAAACGAAATAGCAGCTAAACTTTACATCAGCGAGAACACAGTCAAGAAGAATATTTCGAGCATTTATTCAAAGCTCGGCGTGACCTCACGTAACGAATTATTTGCATTGTTCAAGTAAAAATTAATCTCGAAAGCCCGATTGGAAACAGTCGGGCTTTTTTGCGCCCAAAAATGCCAAAAAACCGCGGGTATACCCGTTTGGGTAGTGCTTTTTTGCGGAAAAATACCCGTTTTACCCCAAAAAGTACCCGAACGGGTAGTATACGGGTAATAGACAAACGGCATGCTTTTCGGGTATAATTTAGATGTGCAAAGCAAAAACAATGCAAAAAATCAACCGAGGAGGAGATGGCGATGCTAAAAACGATTACCAAAAATTACAGGGATAGATCGACGGACAGCTTCTTCAAATTCTCCTTCTATTGCGACCGATGCGGCAAGGAATGGACGAGCGAGGAATACCCGTTCGTTCACGGCTTCGGGGAGAAGCTCTCCGAGGATGAAAAAAGAGCAAAGGAAATTCTCTTCCGTATCGACCACGACGCAGCGTTCGAGAGAGCAAACCTTGAGGCAAGGCTAAGATTTAATCAATGTAACTCTTGCGGCGGTTTTGTTTGTGACGAATGCTTCGCAATGGAGGAGGACGAGGAAATATGCATCAATTGTGCTGAAGAAAAAACGTAAATGACGAATAATATTCACGCTTAATAAGGATTGAACCGATAAGGCTTGATTTTAAATTAAATAATAATTGATATGGTTATACCGTAAATCCGTATAACCGGAAGGAGAAAAAATGAAAAAACTGATAAGCTTCTTACTAATACTTTTTTTGGTAAGTCTAACCTTTTCATCGTGCGATGTAGAGGGCTTGATCGATATATTTGATCAAAGCGACAAGGGCGAAAAGGTAGCAATGGAATACGATTACGAGCAAATGCAAGCGAATCTTTCCAGAATTAAGGAGGAAAACGGAATACTCGTTGAAATGAACGTGGTAACCACCTCTACCGAGGATGGCACGGAAACCGCGACCGTTATTTACGCCGAGGATAACGACGCCTTCTATTACAGCTCCGAGGAGATTGAAATAATATTTGATTTCTCAAATGAAGAAAAATGCGTTACGTACGAAAAGGACGAGGACGGTGTGTGGGTGAAATTAGACACAGTGTACGCTGAAACCAATACCACGCGTGAAGAAATGATGGAAACGGCAAGACTTTATTCTGCTGCTTTTATGGGCTATCTCGGAAATTACGAGCAGTTCAGCGGTGAGATGATGGCAGTTAAGGAGGAAAGAATTGCGAACCGCTTATGCGACACCTTTACTTACTCGCTAATGTTTGGCGGATACGGATTTGAATACGTTTTCTCGGTAGATCAGGAAACGGGAATGTGTCTTAAATGGGAGTTTAGCGCAGCGGCGGGAGCAGAAGGCTCCGCAGGGGTAGAGTACGTTTGTACGAGATTTGAAACTCCGTACGATATAACCGTACCAAGCGACGCTATAGACGTGACTCCGCCGAAGGATGAAGGCTCACAATCGTGAAAATACGTAATATATTAATTTAATGAATGAAAAAAGCTGCGAGCAGCTTAGCAACGAAAATCAAATAACGGTGATTTTATCAACGACGAGGGTAAAAAATATACGGAGGAAAAATAATGAAAAACGATACAATACAATCAAGAAAATGGATAACGACGTGTCTTTTGGCACTCCTTACCTTCTGCCTTGTGCTGACGGGTATATTCTTCATCGCGCCCATCGAAGCCGAGGCGGCGGTCGGCGGCACCTTTACGGTGGATAATATTACGTATATGGTGCTTTCCGAGAGTGGAGAGGAAGGCACGGTTACGGTTTCGGGTTCTACGGTATCGGAACAAGGTGCCGTAACGATACCGAACAGCGTGACGAACGGAAGCGTTACGTATACCGTAACCGCGATCGGAGCAAGCGCATTTTACGGTAATACCTATGTTACCGCAATCGAGCTTCCGAATACGCTTACGACCGTCGGCGCGAATGCGTTCAACGGCTGTACGGGAATTACGAAAGTGGAAATTCCCGCGTCGGTCACCTCTATCGGTGTAAACGCATTTGCAAATTGCTCCGCTTTGGACGAGGTAAGAGTGTACAGCAAAACCGTGAACGTCGGCGCAACCGCTTTTCCCTCAACCGTTGAAGCATGGTATGTGTACGACGGCTCTACGGCGGAGACCTACGCTCAGAATAACAGCGAAGGCTTGACGAAGATCGCTTCGCTGTACGACGTGACTTTCAACTATAACTACGGTACGGCAGGTAGCTTTACGGTGAAGCCGTTGGCTGTCGGCGAAACTCTTCGCTTGCCTCGAGATTTCTCCACAATTGCAACGCGAAAAGGACATACAATCGTTTCGTTAACGTGCAACGACGGCAATACTTATAATAACGGTATTGCAAATGTGCTCGCAAATACAGTAGCTATGATTGAAGGCGGATTAACTTTTACCGTGAATTGGGAAGCGAACACCTATACGGTAACGCTTGATCCCAACGGAGGCGATTATGAGGCAACTACGGTAGAAGTTACCTTTGGCCCGAAAGTACCATACGTCTCGAATCATTATCCTTATAGAGCAGGTTATACGTTTAACGGCTACTACAAAAACGCTACAGGACCCACAGGAGTACAATATTATGATTCTAATATGAATCCTACAGAGTACGGTTGGGTGATTGATCACGATGATACG
>CALCTE010000229.1 GCA_937893885.1 uncultured Clostridia bacterium
AGCACTATCGACCTTACAGCGTGCTAAAGCAGATGTTAGTCTGAAGTATTCCTCTGCGCAGGGTGGATATTTTTCGTCAGAATCGCCGCGCTTTGTGAGTTCGAGCAGCTCGGCATAGGTCTTGCTGTATCGCCTCTCAGCGAGCTCTATTACGACATCTCTGTATCCGAGAAGGACGAGCAGACCGGTGTTAATAAGGCTTATCTCACCACTCTCCATTGTCGCAAGACTTGTCTGGGCAATTTCACGCGCAACATCGTCGCGGTCATCAAAGCAGTCGATGAGATCCTTTTCGTATTCTCCCAAAAAGCGATATAATAAATTCTCATCGGTAATCATATCGATCAGAATTTTTCGATAGGGCTTTTTGTCAGCCTGTTCTTTAAGAAGAGTAATGGCACGTCCAAGTCCTTTTCGCACGTATGATTCAAATTCTTCAGATTTCATTACTTTTTCGCTCCTTTTCACGATAAATATTCTCGTTTTTGATCCGTTCCTCCACTCCCTTGCTGCGATACTGCAAAGGTGTTATGCCAAAGCGCTTTTTGAAGGCGCGGATATAGTAATTGGTATCATCAAAGCCGTATTTTTCAGCAATCTCACTGATAGGAATCGATGTGAAAAGAAGATCGGGGTGACTTTGACTTAGCCTCTCCTCCAGTACGTACTGCATAGGCGAAAGACCTGTGAGATCTTTCATCAGATCGGTCAGCGTAGTGCGGTTGGTATTAAACTGCTTGCAAAGATCGGAAAGGGTGATCTCTTTTCCGATATTATCTTTGATATACCTGAGAATATCGTTGCCTTTTTCCGACTGCTCTCCAAGATAAGCCCCCTCGGCTATACGCAGAATAGATATCATATTGGAGCGTGTACGGCAAGACCACATTTTATCTTCTAAGTGGCTTTCAATATGCTTCCTTGCTCGCTGAAAGCATAGCTTTACCATATCGTATTCCTCGGTGTTCAGCCGAACGATGCCGAAAAAGCTATCGTCACGTGAGCGAAACAGATGAAAGTCGGGATAACCGTAGAGCGTTCGCATCTCCTCGTATATATTTAACCCGATCACCTTATGATTCAGGTTTACGTTATAAAAATATGGTAAAAAATGCAAAGTCTGCGCTTCGCAGTATCCGCCGTGGACATTTAGCCTGTCATCTTGACTCAGACATAGCAGATAATGCCCGTCGAGATAGCAGCGAACGCCGCTGAGTGTCAGCAAAAGTCCGCTTGCTTTCAGACAAAT
>CALCTE010000230.1 GCA_937893885.1 uncultured Clostridia bacterium
TGAGACGATGATTACGCACATAAAGCCGATGAAGGTGATTTTTCTTCCGAAAATACGGTATTTGAATATAACAGCACCTTCTTCCGTTTCAGCCGCGAGGAAGAGGGCTTTAAGGCAAAGGCAGAATTTACGCTTTCTGCAAAGGGTGCGGTCATCGGCATAAAATGCGATATAGAGAGCGATTGGGACGTTGAAAATCTTATACTTTACTATGAGCCGCTTGGAGAAAGAATGAGTGCATATCTTTCTCACAGCGCCTACATCGGCTTATTTTCCGAAGCTCGCACATTGGAAAAAGGCGCCGTTATTTCCGTAAAAAACAGGGGAGAGGATTCGGGAAGCGAATATATATGTACGGCATCTTCGGAAGAACTTGTCAGCATTAACACGAAAAAAGACAAGATTTTTCCAAACGGATTTGATATTTCCGCCTTCGAAAACGGCAGTCTTGATTATTCGCATTCCCCCGAGGGTGTTTTGTTATATCCGATGTGCGCTATAAAAAGTGAGCTTGCAAAAAACGGTAGAAGATACACCTGTAACTTTGCGATTTCCGCGTCCGATGACGATGAGGAAGCTATAAATCTTTGCGAAAGCGAGCTTTGCCGCCTTGCAACGTCAAGCGATGAAATAAAGGGTGAGCTTTCCACGGTGTGCCGCCTTGCCTACGAAATATCGAGATTTTCCGAAACTGATACGGAGCTTTATGAGAGGGTAAAGAACGCTTTGAGCATAAAAGAAAAAAGTTCGTTTTCAGGAAACGTCCGTGGACTTTGGAAATTCGGTATATCGGGCGACCTACCGATAATTTTGTGCAGCTTTAAGGGTGGCAATACAGAAAAAATAAGCTCGCTTCTACGCATACACAGACTGCTTACCATTAAAAATTGCCGATTTAATCCCGTTATACTTTGCTATGAGTCCGACGGTTATTTAAAGGCGAACAAAAAAGAACTTGCACGTATTGCTGAAAAACTCGGAAGCGCGGCTTTAATAGGTGCAAGAAGCGGTATTTTTTTTATAGAAGCCGATACCTTAAGCAGTGAAGAGCTTGAAAATCTCAAAGGATTTTGCGCGGCAAATATTGACTGTGAAGCCCCGCGCGATGACATTCAAACGGATATAGCCGTACGCGAGGTGTTTGATGCAGAGCCGATAACTGATGAATTTCCCGTAAAAAAACAGGTCTACGGCGGCTACTTTACTGAAGACGGCTTTGTGTGCGAGAGAGGAAAGGAGCACCCTCCGTGGAGCTTCGTTACGGCGTCCTATTGCTTCGGAAGCATAGTATGTGACTGTAGTTTCGGCTACAGCTATGTTCTCAATTCCCAGATGGGAATGATAACCCATAAGTCAAGCGACCTTCTTCGAGCAGACCACGGTGAGAAGCTTTATCTTTCGTATAACGGAAATCTTTTCGACCTTGCATTTTGCAGTAAGTGGGTATACTTCGGCAAAAAGGGTGCTGTATATTTCGGTAAGATAGGCGACTTAAAATACCGCGTAGACGTCGGTATCTCCAAAAGAGATTTCATAAAATCCTTCACCGTGAATATTGAGGGCGGATGCGGTGCAAAGCTTATTTTTAAAACGGACGCGATAATGGGCGAAGCGGGCGGAAACGTCACTTACGGGAAAGAGGGCAAGTTTTTCACATTCTCAAAACGCGGTGGCTTCCTAAACGATTACAAGGGATTTTCATTCCTTGAAAACGGTGTTATAATCGGAGAAAAAAGGCAGTGGGAGACGTATATCGACTCAAATGATACGACGCTTCACGCGTACGTCGGCGTATATCGCACGAAAGAGCAACGTAAGCGTATGGAAGCTTTATGTGACGGCAGAGCCTTCGTTTTGAGCGTAGAGGAATATCTGCCTAAAAACAAGCTTCAAAGCGATTTTGGCGGCATAAACGCCTTTGCCGACTTCTGGCTTCCGTATCAAAATACGGTGTGCAGGATACTTGCCAGAAGCGGCCATTTCCAGTGTAGCGGCGCATACGGTTTCAGGGATCAGCTTCAGGATGCGGCAAATATCGCGCGTATCTGTCCGAGCCTTTTAAAAAGGCATATCGTACGCTGTGCTTTGCATCAATTTGAAAAGGGAGACGTGCTACATTGGTGGCACAGGACGCGTGAGGGTATATACGGAATACGCACAAGATGCAGTGACGACAGACTGTGGCTCATCTACGCTGTGAGCGAATATATAAAAAGCACGAACGATTACGAAATTTTAAAAACCGATATACCCTTCGTGAGCGGAGATGAGCTCCTTGAAACCGAGAGCGAAAGGTGTATGTACGTTACTAAGACGAAAAAAAGAGCGCCCCTCTACGAGCACCTTTTGCTTGCAATGAAGCTTTCGTTTGACGTGGGAAGCCACGGCCTTCCGCTTATGGGAAGCTGTGACTGGAACGACAGTATGAACAGCGTCGGAGACGACGGCCGTGGCGAGAGCGTGTGGCTTGGGTTATTCTTCCTTATACTTGCAAAGCGTATGACGCCCTTATGCGAAGCGATGGGCGACGAAGAAAACGCCGCAAAAATATACGCTAAAGCAAGAGATATAGCAAAAGCGACAAGAAGTGAGGCTTTTGAATACGGTCAGTATATCCGCGCCTTTTATGGCGACGGAAAGCCTATAGGCTCAAAGCTTGAGAGCGAATGTAAAACCGACCTTATCACACAAGCGTTTGCCGTATTCACGGATACGGAAAGCGGTGAAAGGCTTGAGAGTATTTTGGACAGTATTGAAAATCTGTGGGACAGCGACGCAAAGCTTTTAAAGCTTCTTTCACCTGCATTCTCACATCTCGGAGACAGATATCCGGGATATATCAGAGACTATCCCAAGGGAGTCAGAGAAAATGGCGGACAGTATACGCACGCGGCAATGTGGGGCGTTATGGCGCTATATTCAGGCGGAAGAAAAAGAGAGGCTAAAAAGATGCTCCTTGAGCTTTGTCCGGGAGAAAGGTGTGCCGATATATCCGAAGGAAAAAGATACGCGGGCGAGCCGTACGTTGCGGCGGGTGACGTGTACTCTTACGGCGAGCGCGCCGGAAAGTGCGGTTGGAGCTGGTATACGGGTGCGGCGGGCTGGATGCTCCGTGCGATAGAAATTATTTTCGAAAAAGGGGATTGACAAAAGAAAAAAATCGTAGTAGAATCGTACTCGGTAATAAGGGAGCTTGCTATAGCAGGCTGAGAGGAGACCAAGAGAGGTCTCGACCTTACCTGATACGGATAATACCGGCGTAGGAATTTTACTGATACAACTGTATGTAAGATTTTTCTGTTCGCACGGCTTTGTCCGTGCGAATATTTTTTATGCACGGAAAAGTTTGAGAAAATTACTCATAGGCGCCATGAAGGTTTTTTCAAAATTCCGTTGTGCCTTTAAGGCACGGAAAGGAAAAAATGAAAAATCAAAGAACAAAAAAACTCGTCACTTCGGCGATGCTCATAGCTATCGCCACCGCAATATCCTTAATTTGCGAATATATACCTTTTTTGAATTTGCCCTTCGGGGGAACGATAACGATAGCAAGCACGCTGCCCGTTATCGCCATTTCCTATATGTACGGGCTTAAATGGGGATTTGCTTCTTCATTTGTTTACGCACTTATACAGATAGCAGTCGGCACGAAGACCGTCGCGGCACTCTTTACGCCCGCCGATGACGGCACGGTTGCATTCGGCGTAGCCATCGGTGTAATACTCATAGACTATATCCTTGCTTTCACAAGTCTTGGACTCGGCGGTATTTACGGAAAGTTTATGAATAAAAAAGGTGCTCTCGTTTTGGGCTCGGTAACGGCTCTTTTATGCTGTTATTTCTTCCATTTTCTCTCGGGTGCGCTCTATTACGGCGCTTGGGCGGAGTGGTTTTTCACGGACACCGTGTTAGCCGATTTAAGCATAAGCAAATACATTATGCAGAATTTCTCGGGTGCAGGCCTTGCATCAATTTATTCGCTCGTGTATAATGGCTGCTATATGATACCCGAAATAGTGATAACCGCGATAGTTGCGGTACCGATAAGTATGATAAAGCAGGTAAAACGCGAAATATGAGATGTATAATAGTCGGAGCGGGAGATTTTTTCCCGAAAAAGCTTGATGTAAACGGCGCTCTCGTCATAGCCGCCGACGGCGGAAGGGAGAGCCTTGACAAAATGGGTATAACACCCGATATATGTATAGGCGATTTCGATTCTCTCGGCTACGTGCCAAGCTGTAACGAAACACTTACGCTTCCCGTGGAAAAGGATGTGACGGATACGTTTGCTGCCGCAGACCTTGCGATAGAGAGGGGTTATGACGAAATAGAGCTTTACGGAGCTTTGGGCGGGGATAGATTTTCTCACAGCCTGGCTAATTTACAACTGCTCGTATATCTTAAGAAAAAAGGCGTAAAGGCTGCTCTTTATGACGAAAAATGCACGGTAAGGGTGCTTTCAAACGAAAGTGTTGGCTACGCAGACGCAGGACACGTTTCGTATATCGCCGCATCGGACGAAGCGGTTATAAGCATTACGGGAATGAAGTATTCGGGCGAAGGGTTTAGGATAAGAAACGATTTTCCTTTAG
>CALCTE010000231.1 GCA_937893885.1 uncultured Clostridia bacterium
CGTTGGCATTATCCAAATCAGGTTCTCGGTCGAAGGTCACACCTTCCTCTCAGCCTGTCTACAAGCTCCCGTTTATTTAATTATGGGTATATTATACACCTTTTTTAAAATGATTGCAATACCTTTTTTGAAATTTTCAGTTTAAGATTCAATATAAGGACGAATACGAAGCGTTGCCCCGACGGATTCACAGATTGTTCTGCAAAGCTCCTGCTCTTCCTTTGAGGTAACAACGTCAACGACCGTCATAACAACATTGGGAACGTACTTTGTGCATTCCTTTGTAAATTTCAGCATCGCATCATAAGACTCAATACCGAACTTAGGACGAACCACCTTCAAATACTCTTCCTTATTGGTTGCATTTAAGCTAACGGAAACCGTATCAACGAGACCTTCAAGTTTCGGCGCTGTTGATTCCTTCCAAATCAAATCGGCAAGTCCGTTGGTATTGATACGGATCTTGATATCGCTTTTTGATCTGATATACTTCGCTACCTCAAGCAGATCGTTAAGACGCTCCGTAGGCTCTCCGTATCCGCAGAAAACGATTTCGCTATACTTGGTCAGATCCCACGTATCAATGCTATCACAAACCTCTTTTACAGTAGGTTCCCTGTCGAGCCAAAGAGAATCCGATCCCTCCACGTGATCGCTGAGATGCCGCAAACAAAATGTGCAAGCACAGGGACAGCGATTTGTCATATTTACGTAAATACCGTTATATACGGGATAAGTAATTGTCATCATAGTGAGCCACCTCCGTTTAATTTTGCTCTGACGTTTAATCTATCCATTGCGATACCGCCGATGATAAAGAGTGCAGTGCTTAATGCAGACTGTGTTATGTATCCGGGAATTCCCGCAAGAGGCGCAACGAAATTGCCGGTTATCATTGCTTCATACAGATAATATCCTCCGATACAGAAAGCCCAAGCAGGAATCAATGCGAGGATGTTACGCAAGCAGATTATATTTTTGCTCTTTCTCGAAAACACAAGGACCGCAGCCGTTTTGATAATGATCGAGCCGGGCGCCCAGATTGCAAAGCCGGTCAAGCAATCGGCAAGAAGTGCTCCTGCAGCTCCTACGAACATAGCATAAGGCAGAGGAAGCAAGCAGGCGGCAAGATAGATAAAGCCGTCGCCAACGTGGGTATAACCCGTGTGGCTTGGGATATGAAGATAAGCGGTAAAAACAAATACGATTGCCGTAAATATGCCGGCAAAGCACATCAGTCTAATTTTATTGTTTTTCATAATTCCCCCAATCAGATCTCCGTTAAGAATTCTTCAAAGCAAATGCCATCCGTCTTCGGCAAATCAAGCTCCACCGTGCGGCGCAAAACCTTTGCAATGAAAGAGGACGCATGGCGTATCGAATCGCCGAATTCCTTTCCCGTTACCGCATCAGCAGCGATAATGGAGGAAAATACGTCTCCCGTACCGGAGCGGAACGGTCCGACCTTATGTTCCATAATAACTTCGGCATCTTTTCCTTTTTCAAAACCAAAGTTTTCAAGACTGTCGCCACGCTCAAGACCGGATATTACGATCTTCTTCGGTCCCATATCCGCAAGCTTACTGCACAGCACGAAAAGTTCGTTTTCATTCATATCCGGATGGTACTCAGTCCCGGTAAGAATACAAGCCTCCGTCAGATTCGGCGTTAAGATATCGGCATACGGAACAAGAGAGTTCATTTGCTCTGCCAAATTGGGTGAATAGGTGGGGTAAAGCTTGCCGTAGTCCCCCATAACCGGATCGATGACTGTTATATTATTTTCTGTCTTGAACAGCTCTAAAAATCGTTTTACGATTCCGATCTGCTCGGGAGACCCGAGGAATCCCGTAAGAATCCCCTCAAATTGAAGATCAAGCTTTTTCCATTCATCCATATAGATATTCATATGCTCCGTGTAGTCGGTATAATAAAAGCTTTCAAATCCGGTATGATTGGAAAAGATCGACGTCGGCAACGGACAGCACTGTATCTTCATTGCAGAAATAATCGGCAAGGACGCCGCAATAGAGCAACGTCCGAAGCCACAGAAATCATTGATCACAGCAATCTTTTTTTGATGATTATGAGACATCTGATCATTACTCCTTGACATTTTGATGCTATTATTATATAATATCTCTGTACATATTAAAATAGTCAGTTTAGGAGAATTTTATATATACAGATGAAGTACGTAATCGATAAAGAAAAACGCCCGGTCTATCTCCAGCTATATAACCAGATACGTGAGGATATCGTAAACGATGTTCTGCGTTTTGATAGCAAGCTTCCCTCTATCCGCGCTCTTGCCGAGGAGCTCGGAATAAGCACAGTGACTGTTGAGCACGCTTATGCCCTGCTCTCTGACGAAGGCTACGTAGAGTCAAGAGAACGGAGCGGATACGTGGTAAGCTTCCGTAAGGCAGATGGCTTTGCATCAACCGCCAAGACAACTCACAAATATCACCCTGCAACCGAAACAAAGCATGCCTATCCGGATTTTCCTCTCTCTGTTTTAAGCAAAACAATGCGTAAGGTTTTGACGGAGCACGGTGATCTGTTGCTTGAGAAGTCACCTAACTACGGTTGCACTGAGTTAAGAGAGGCAATCAAACAATACCTTGCACGTAACAGAGGTATTTCGGTTGATACCGAGCAGATCATTATCGGCTCAGGCTCCGAATACCTGTATGAGCACATCATCATGATGCTCGGAAGATCTCATACCTACGGGATTGAGTCCCCTTCCTATAAAAAGATTGAGGAGATTTACCACGCATCCGAGGTAAGCTACGAATTACTTCCTTTGTCGCACGACGGTATTGACAGTGTCTCACTCTCAAAGACGACCGCAAGTGTCATTCACACCACGCCGTACAGAAGCTTCCCTACGGGTGTTAGCGCAACAGCCTCAAAGCTTCACGAATACGTTCGATGGGCAAATCAGAAAAACCGATATATCATTGAGGATGACTTTGAATCGGAGTTCTCGGTTTCTACCAAGCCGACGGACACGCTGTTTGCCCTCTCGAAAAACGATAACGTCATATATCTGAATACCTTTTCCAAAACGATCTCTCCCTCTCTTCGTATCGGATACATGGTGCTTCCCAAACATCTTGTCAAAACGTATGAAGAAAAGCTCGGCTTTTACTCCTGCACCGTTCCTACCTTTATGCAATACGTTCTCACTGAATTGATCGATAATGGAGATTTTGAACGGCATATTAATCGGGTAAGACGATGTTTGAGAAAGTATAACAAGTAAGAAGCAGCCCTCGCTCCAGTATGGAACGAGGGCTTTTATAAATCCTTCTTTTTTCTCAAAATCCATAAATTTTTACACTCCTTTTTGGTATAAGTAAAATCTCTATCACCAGTTAATAATTTTTGTTCAGAATCACGCGAAGCTCCCATCAAAAAAGCACTTATTACAGTAGTTATAGGAATAGTAGCTACTAAACCAAAACTCCCCGCCATAGCCCTTAAAACTTCCTCTAATACTAACTCTGTATTATTAATAATTTGATATGTCTCAAATTCTAATCCTTTTAATAAAAGAATCACCAATAGCGAACTTCCAACATATGCAAGAATAAGAGTATTAGTCATAGTTCCCATGACATCTCTTCCTATATTCATACCAGATTTTATTAACTTTGTAGGTGTCATATCTGGATTTTCTTTCTTTAATTCTGAAACAGACGACGCAATTGACATACCGACATCCATACATGCTCCTAGCGCACTTATCATAATTCCAGCTAGCATAATTCCTCTAAAATCAAACATTTTTTGTTCTTCTGAAACAGCAACAGATAACATTCTTGCATGTTCATTAATTCCAGATAACATCATTAAATTCGAAAATACCATACCAATAACCCCAGCAGCAACAACTCCTGCAATTGTTCCTATTATTGCGGCCAACGTTTTTTTATGAATTCCCGACACAATTAAAAATGTTATAAATATTATAATGCTGCTAACAGCTATAGTTAAAAGTATCGGTTCTTTTCCATCAAGAATTCCTGGTATCAAAACGCAAAATACTAAAGCCACTGTAATCATTAGTCCTACTAATGCTTTAATTCCTTTAGTCCCGCCAATAAGAACAATAGCAAGAGCAAAAATCACTAAAATCAAATAAATCCAACCAGTCTTATCATAATACTGTATATATGCATCCCCAGATAATACTCCATTTTCAAAATTAGCATATACACAAACTTTGTCGTTTATTTTAAGAGGCTCATATTGTGGCAACCTTGTATTATAGTCATCCTCTAAAAAATAAGTTATGTTATATACATCACCTTTATGACGTTTATCAAGAATTTCAACTTTCACTTTTTGTGCTAAAGCTTGTGTGTATCCATCATCATACATATATGGTTCCGAAGCTTCTATAACTTTAGCATCTAATAAAATATCCTGTAATAATCATAACTAATGTTCATCATAATCCCGCCATATCAATTTGATATATTTTAGATACATTATATAAAGCGTTTGTGTTTTCGTCGTTTGCAAAACCTGGTGCGATTAAGTCGGTAATAAATCCCATAACGAGATTTAAAACAAATAAGGCCATTACCCAGATTATAGCAGTTTTAATAATTTTTCCAAAAGTATACTGCCGACCTGCTCAAAATTGTCGGCAATATTTTTTTTACATCAAGTATTCTTTCAGACATCGAATTCTTCCCTCCTTATCAGCCTCTGAAGTAATCAAGCTTCTTTTCGATCTTTCCGAAGAGGATCGTGAGAAGACCTACAAAGGCGAGA
>CALCTE010000232.1 GCA_937893885.1 uncultured Clostridia bacterium
CATCCCAGATAGCAGCATCTCGAAGCGCCTGCTCAACAATTTCATCAAGCTTCACTCTGCTTGTAATACCATGTGTGCGAGGACCATAAGCTATATTATCGTATATACTCATAGGAAACGGATTAGGCTTTTGGAACACCATTCCGACATCACGACGAAGTTCATTGACGTCCACATCTTTATCAAATATATTCCGTCCGTTATAGCAAACTTCACCCGAAATTTTCACAATCGGAATCAAATCATTCATACGGTTGAGAGTTTTAAGAAATGTGGACTTACCGCAACCTGAAGGACCGATCAATGCAGTAATGCTTTTTTCGGGTATGGCAATATTGATATCTTTTAAGGCTTTATTATCCCCGTACCAAAGGCATAGGTCTTTAGCCGTCATAATTTCACTCATAAACTTCTCCTTTTAGCAAAGTACTTACCTACCAATGTGGCTGACAGATTTATAATTAAGGTCAAAATCATCAAAATAGATGCAATCGCAAAGGCGACTTCAAACTCACCGTATTCCTTTGCGTAGACATAAAGAGCAACACTCAAAGATGCACCGGGTTTCATCATGCCGGTGAAAATATCGTTTAGTGAGTGTGCAAGACCTGCTGTGTAGAACAATGCCGCTGTTTCCCCAACAATACGGCCAACGGAGAGAATACATCCGGTGATTACACCATCCACACATCCGGGAAGCACTACGGTACGGATCACACGCCATTTGCCTGCACCAAGGCCGAACGCACCTTCTCGATAGCTTTGCGGAACGGTTTTAAGGCTCTCCTGTGTGGTTCTCATAACGGTTGGCAGATTCATAATAACAAGCGTCAAAGCACCTGCAAGTAGACTGGAACCTAAGGTGTTTGCAAATAGCAACATACCAACAAGACCGTAGATGATTGACGGAATTCCCGATAAGGTTTCGGCCGCGTACTCAATAATACCTACAAGCTTTTTGTTCTTTGCATATTCAGTAAGGTATATTGCTGCTCCTACACCGAGGGGCAATACGATAAGCAGTGTTGCAAGAATAATATAGAGAGTATTGAGTATATCTGGAAGGATGCCTATAGTGCCGCGCAGTTGACTCGGTTTGGTAGAAAGCAATTCCCAGCTTATGTTCGGGAGTCCTTTTGCAAGCACATAACCAAGCATAAATAATACTAATGCTACTGTAATACCTATTGAGAGCCACATCATGCACCGCATACCAAGGATGTAGGCTTTTCTTTTTTTACTAATCGTTTTCTTATCCATATCAGCCCTCCTTGCTTCTCTTTAAGAAGAAATTAAGTGTTGCGTTGATGAGCATAATAAAGAGGAAGAGTACAAGAGCAATGGAGAACAATGCCTCACGCTGCAAGCTTCCGTAACTTGCATAGGACATTTCACTGGCAACCGCCGTTGTAAGGAAACGAACACTTTGGAAGAGCGATGGCATATTTGCTACGTTACCGGCTACCATCATAACCGCCATTGCCTCACCTATTGCACGACCGACACCCAGGACTACCGCAGCAGCAATACCGCTCTTTGCAGCCGGCACAGATACCTTAAAAAAGGTTTCGGTAGGTGTTGCACCTAACGCAAGGGATGCATCTTCATATTCCTTTGGAACGGCATCGAGTGCCGTAATGGACACTTTGATGATGCTCGGCAGGATCATGACAGCCAGAACAATAATTGCGGCAAGCAAGCTTGCACCATCCGGAATGTTAAACAATTCTCGGATAGCAGGGACAAGTACCAACATACCAACAAGACCGTAAACAACTGATGGTATACCGGCCAGTAGGTTAACTGCAGATTCTACAACTGCACGTACCTTCTTATTTGCTACTTTTGAGAGGTACACAGCTGCGAAAAAACCAATCGGAACACCAATCAGGATAGCACCTGCCGTGCCATAAATACTTGTTAGTATAAAAGGTAATATACCATACTTCGGATCATCGGCGCTGGAGGCCCATTCCTTACCGAATAAGAAATCGATTAACCCGATTTCCTTGATAGCAGGAATACCCGAAATAATCAGATATACACTAATGAGTAATACACAACCAACGGTTATGAGTCCCAGTATCAGGAATACACCGTGGATTATATTTTCAAGCAATCTATTTTTCTTCATGATTCACCTCAAACAGGAAATAAGCGGCGGTTGTAGCATTACCGCCGCCCGAAATCCGTTTAGTTTGCAGGAACAACACCCGCACCGCTGATTACTTCATTTGCGTCTTTAGAAGTGATGTAATCAAAAAACTTCTGTGCGCTGTCGGAAAGCTTTGTGTCTTTCTTAGTTACGAGAACGAAAGGACGCTGAACCGCATAACTTCCATCTTTTACGGTTGCTTCGCTCGGCTTAACACCGTCAACAGATACTGCTTTTACGCTGTCCTTTACAGAAGCGAGGGATGCATAACCGATAGCGTTGGGGTTACTGGATACCGCTGTGATTACGTCACCGGTAGAGGTGCATTCCTGACGGTATTTGCACTTGTCTTCGGTGTCGGTGATTGACTCGAAGCCATCTCTTGTACCGCTGCCTGCTTCACGACCGATGAGAACGATCTCCACATCGTTGCCGCCAACCTCAGACCAGTTGGTGATCTCACCGGTGTAAATCTTGGCGATAGTTTCGATGCTTAAGTCTGCAACCTTGTTATCGGGATGAACGATGATTGCGATACCGTCGTATGCGAGAATGGTTCCTTCAAGACCCTTAGACTTTTCTTCATCCTTCAAGTCACGGCTGGAAAGACCAATGTCGCAACGTCCTGCGAGAACTGCTTCAATACCTGCACCGGAACCTGTAGCATTGTAGGTTACCTCAATGCCTGTATCTTCAGCGAACGCTTCGCTCAGAGACTCAATTACCTTACTCATGGATGTGGAACCATCGGTTGCCACGCCTTCGGACTTCGAGCAGCCTACCATTGCAGTGCAAATAAGGACTGCCACAACGAACAAACTAATTACTTTTTTCATTTTTATGATCTCCTTTCAAATTAGACCTGTTTCATTGCTACGTCCTTATTATAGTTTCCAGGAGTAAAATCCGTAATCATACTGATGTAAAATCGAAGTAAAACTATAAATTGTTTGAAATATGGAAAAAGGCGCCGCATTTCTGCGACGCCTTTGTTTTTTAGAACAACCCTCTGTTGTATTTGAATTGTGCGTAAAGCATTAAAACCAGTCCGATAACAACGCCTACCGCAATGAAGATCGATCCTACCTCAACGCCGGCAAATACTTGAATGATACCTGCGGCAATCAAACTCACACCGATGATTAGAGTTCCAAGCCCCATACACATACAGTATGGCTTTTGATTTTCTTTTGTGACCTTTCTGCGGTTGTACCAGTGTATTGAAGCAATATTGCCTTTCATATTAAAGATGCCCAATACCGTGAGCAATGTGCCGATTGCCAGTTGCTCGATGCTTTCTCTCAATGGCTCGATAAACACATAACCAAGAATAAATAATCCAATTCCGCACCCGATCACTAAGCCGATAATAACCTTCTTCTGCTGGTCTATTGTCCTGTTTTTAGAAACAAGCGTTTCGGCATTTGCCTTGTCCGGCATAAGTTCGCCAATACCAATACCAAAATACTCAGCCAACATCTTTAATGAGTCGTCGTTAGGAAGGCCTAATCCATTCTCCCACTTTGCAACGGCTGATCTGCTGATATGTATATCTGCTGCGAGTTTCGCCTGGGAAACATTCTTCTGCAAGCGAAGCTCTCTTAGCTTTTCGGAAAATTCCATACTGACACCTCCGTTCGGTGGATATATTATATCTCAACGGCGGAAGAAAATCTATATATTAGGGTGTTACTTTAGGGTGTTACGCTGTTACTTATGCAAAAACACCGCATTTTCAGCGATGTTTTCACATTACTTTATAACCGCTTGAGGTCAAGGTCATATAAAATGATTGAAAATCTTTTTTATCCCTAAACTCTTTTCTCTCGTATCCGGGTTCCTGGTGAAAGGAT
>CALCTE010000233.1 GCA_937893885.1 uncultured Clostridia bacterium
AACGTCTGCAGGGACACGGCCACAAGATTGTAGAAGAGATCCCACTGCTCTGCATCCCAGCCTTCAAAAAAGTAGCTGCTGAAGTCATGCTCAGGTTTGTGCTCTGCGTTGTAAAAATCAGAAAGAGAGAGCCGATGAATATTCTCTTCGGTCCTCCCTCAAACCGAGACGATTGTGACCGAATGATGTCTCTCTTCTTTTCAAAGGAAGGCAAGCACATTATTTGCGGAGGCACTACTTCCTCTATTGCTGCAAAATTTCTCGGAAAAAAGGTTGAGGTCAGCCTTAACTTTGAACGTAGTGATATTCCTCCTATCGCCCATATCGAAGGCGTAGATCTGGTTACCGAGGGTGTTATTACGATGAATCGCGTAATTGAGTATGCAAAGGATTATCTCGGCGAAAACGAGTTATATGAAACTTGGAACTTCAAAAAGGACGGCGCTTCTCTGATCAGCCGACTTCTGTTTGAGGAAGCGACCGATATCAACTTCTACGTTGGCAGAGCCGTTAACCCTGCCCATCAGAACCCCGATCTTCCCATCAATTTCAATATCAAAATGAATCTGGTGGAAGAATTGTCCGCCTGCCTCAAAAAGATGGGCAAGCGCATCAAGGTTAGCTATTTCTAAGGAGGTGTAAAATGCGTAAATTTGATACCAAAGTACAGCATTTGAAATATAAAGTATTACGCGAGGTTGCACGCCTTGCTTGGAAAGATTCGTTGCTTGAGCACGTTATGGATATTCCAAAGACGATCGTTCCCGGAAATGAGCCTACCATGCGCTGCTGTGTATATAAAGAGCGAGCTATTCTCGGAGAGAGAGTTAAGATTGCGATGGGAGGAGATAAAAACAATCCCAACGTCATTGAAGTTATCGAAATTGCTTGTGACGAATGCCCCGTCGGCGGTTATGAGGTTACCAATGCCTGCCGTGGCTGTCTTGCACATCGTTGCGAGGACGTCTGCAAGTTCGGAGCGATCTCCTTTGACCATCAGCACGTGGCTCATATTGACAAATCCAAGTGTAAGGAGTGCGGTGCCTGTGCCAAGGTCTGCCCCTATACCGCAATCGTAAGCCGTAAGCGTCCTTGTCAGAACGCTTGTAAGGTCAAGGCAATCACAATGAATGAGCAAAAAGCGGCAAAGATTGATAACCACAAGTGCATCCAGTGCGGTGCTTGCGTTTACCAGTGCCCCCTCGGCGCGATTATGGATAAGTCTTATATTCTCAATGTCATCGACATCATCAAGAA